>JBBSVL010000254.1:0-4695 GCA_038233595.1 Propionibacteriales bacterium
CGACTTGTCCAGGAACAGGTCACGGTGCTCGCGCAACGCGTGACCGAGCCTGCCGATGGCGAGCTCCCAGCCGGGCTGTGGGTCGTCGACCAGCTCGGCGAGCGCCAGTCCCGCACGCAACGAGTGGTAGATGCTCGAGGATCCGGCGAGCAGCGCCTCGCGGTTCACCCGCGCCGGGCCGACGTCGTCCCACTCCTGGGACCAGGCGATGCCGCCGAAGGGCAGTTGCATCGCGGTGACGAAGTCGAGCCCACGACGCACGACGGGCCAGGCACGCTCCACGAAGCCGGGGTCCCGGCGGAGCAGCCAGTGGTGCCACAGGCCCACCGCGAGGTAGGCCGACATGTTCGTCTCACCGCTGGCGTCCTCGACCTCTCCGCCGGCGGTCTTCATCGGCCAGGAGCCGTCGAAACGCTGGGTGCGCAGGCACCAGTCGTAGGCCCGATCGGAGGCCTCGGCCTCACCACCGACCTGCAGCGCCATCGCCGCCTCGACGTGGTTCCACACGTCGACGTGCTCCCCGACCGTCCACGGCACCGCTCCGTCGGGCTCCTGCATCGCGGCGATCGAGGCTGCCGTCAGGGCCACCTCGGCCGCGCTCAGGACGTCGGGCATGTGCGGGATGTCGACGGGCATGCTCAGCGCTGTGCCCGGATCGAGGTGCTGTCGGCCGCTGATCCGGGCCGGGTCAGGTAGAGCACCATGCTCTTGCCGACCAGCGGGTTCAGCACCCGTTCGGCCGCCCGGGTGAGCAGGCTGATCCGCGGCGTACGCATGATGTCCCAGACCAGCACCTGGTGGTAGGCCTTGACCAGCGGAAACTGGTCGTTGTCGACACCGACAGCACACTTGAGCCACCAGTACGCCGAATGCAGGCCGTGGGCGTGGTCCTTGCCCTCGAAGGTCAGCCCGGCCCGCTGCAGCTTGCCGACCAGCTCCCGGTCGGTGTAGATCCGCACGTGGCCACCCTCGACCTCGTGGTAGGCGTCCGACAGGGCCCAGCAGACCTTCTCCGGCAGCCAGCGCGGGACGGTCACGGCCATCGTGCCGCCCGGACGAAGCACCCGGAACAGCTCCGCGATCGCGGCCTCGTCGGCCGGGATGTGCTCGAGCACCTCGGAGGCCACCACCCGGTCGAACTCGCCGTCGGCGAACGGCAGGGACAGCGCGTCGCCCTGCTTGACGTCGGCCTCGGCACCGGCAGGCACCTCACCCGCGTCGCGCATCGCCGCGAACAGGTCGGAGACGGCGGAGAGCTCATCTGCGTCCTGGTCGAAGGCGATCACGTCGGCACCGCGGCGGTACATCTCGAAGGCGTGCCGGCCCGCGCCGCAGCCCATGTCCAGCACCCGGTCTCCGGGCCGCAGGCCCAGTCGCTCGAAGTCAACGGTCAGCACTGGGACTCTCCTTCGTCTCGGGTGCACCCATCCGTGCGGCACTCTCGGCAACCACTCGTTCGTAGGCGGCCGCGGTGGCCACAGCCACCGCGTGCCAGCTGAACTTGTCCAGCACCCGGGCACGCCCGGCGGCACCCATCCGGGCCCGTCGTGCGGGGTCGTCAAGCAGGTCCCGCAGGCTGCTCACAAGCTCACCCACGTCTCCCGGGGTGACCAGGTCGGCACACTCGCCGTCGTCACCCACAACCTCGGGAATCGCCCCGGCCCGACTGACCACGAGCGGCGTCTCACAGGCCATCAGCTCGGCGGTCGGCAGCGAGAAGCCTTCGTAGAGCGAGGGCACGCACGCCACCTCGGCGGAGCCCATCAGTGCCACCAGCTCGCTGTCAGTGAGTCCGTGCTCGAAGCGCACCCGGTCGCCGATACCGAGCCGTTCGATGAGCTTCTCGGTGTGACCGCCCGCGGTCGGCCTGCTGACCAGGAGCAGCTCGACCTCCCGCTCGGTCAGCAGCTTGGCAACGGCCTCGAGCAAAGTCGCGATGCCCTTCATCGGCGCGTCCGCGCTGGCCATCGCCAGGATCCGTCCCGGCACCCGTGGCTCGGTCGGCGGCCGGAACACCTCGTCGACCCCGAGCGGGATCACCTCGATCCGGTCGACGTCGACCTCGAAGTCCTTGGCGATGTCACGCCGCGAGGACTCCGATACGGTCAGGATCCGGTCCAGCCGCTGCGCGACCCGGCGCTGCATCCGCAGGAAGCCGTACCACCGCGTCAGGCTGAGCTTCTTACGCAGCGTCGGTGCGCTGGCGATGTCGATCCGACGGTCGAAGGTGATCGGGTGGTGGATGGTGGTGACCAGCGGAAGGCCCATCCGCTCGATGTCGAGCATCCCGTAGCCCAGCACCTGGTTGTCGTGCACGACGTCGAAGTCCCGGCCCCGCTCGCGGAACAGCCGAGCCACCCGCTTGCTGAACGTGCGCGGCTCCGGGAAGCCGGCGGTGCACATGGTCAGCACCTCCTGTACGTCGACCAGGTCGCGGTACTCGCTCAGCTTCGGCAGCCGGAAGGGGTCCGGCTCGCGGTACAGGTCGAGGCTGGGCACCTTGGTGAGCACCACGCCGGCGTCCAGCTCGGGGTAGGGCTGGCCGGAGAACACCTCGACCTGGTGTCCCAGCGCGACCAGCTCACGGCTGAGGTGGCGCACGTAGACGCCCTGGCCACCGCAGTGCGGTTTGCTGCGGTAGGAGAGCAGTGCGATGCGCATCAGTGAACCCGGGCCCTTCTGTCGTGCCGGTTGCGCCGGCGACACCCTCTGCGACACCCCAGCTCCGGACCGGAACCAACTGGAACGTGTTGCTGTTCTGGGCGCCCGGACTGATATCCTAGGGGTGCCCGCCATGCCCCCGGCTCCCCGGTACCGACGGTTCCTCGCTACGACCAGGGATCTCCCGCCGGCAGGAGAGAGATCGCCGTGAGAGAGACCTTGGCCACCATGAGCTCCCTGACCACCGACGACCTCGGGTCCGCCGCGCAGCGGGACCGGCGGCGTCGGATCCTCGATGCCACGATCGCCCTGGCCAGCAAGGGCGGCTTCGACGTCGTGCAGATGCGAGCAGTCGCCGAGCAGGCCGACGTCGCACTGGGGACGCTCTACCGGTACTTCCCCTCCAAGATCCACCTCCTGGTCTCCGCCCTGGCCACCCAGTTCGAGCAGGCCCAGACCGCCTTCGACCGCCGTCCGATCCCGGGAGACACGGCCGAGGAGCGCGTGATGTACGTGCTCAGACGCACCACGAGGGGGCTCCAGCGCGACCCGCACCTGACCGAGGCGCTCACCCGTGCCTTCATGTTCGCCGATGCCAGCGTCGCCGCCGAGATCCACGTGGTGGGTATGCACCTCACCACGATGCTGACCAAGGCGATGAAGGGAGAGGCCTACGTCGCGGGCGAGCCGCCCACCGAGGACGACATCGAGATCGCCCGGGTGATCAGCGACGTGTGGCTGGCCTCGTTGGTCGCTTGGGTGACCGGGCGTGCCTCGGCCGACGACGTCGCGTCCTCGATGCAGAAGGCCGTGCACCTGCTGCTGCGCTGAGCCGAGCGTGGATCGGAGAGATCTGCGGCCCCTTCTTCAGGGTCGGTCCCTGGTAGGACTTGTGTCATACTTGGGTGATGGACCGAGAGATGCCTCGGCTGACGGTGACACTTCCGGGCGACCTGCTAGCGGAAGTGCGGGCGCGCGCAGGCCGCGGCAGCGTGAGCTCCTGGATGGCTCAGGCTGCCGCCGAGCGCCTGGCGCGCGAGCAGCTGGCGGCTGCTCTTGCAGAGTATGAGATGGACGCTGGTGCGATCACGGACGAGGACATTGCCGCCGCTAGAGCACGCACCGCTTGGCGACCGACCACTCGCGGTCGTCAGCCACCTGCCGCGTGAGCGTCCTTGATGCAGGAGCACTCATCGCACTCGATCGGGGAGATCGAGACGCCTGGGCGCTGCTCGCCGAGGTCCACCGGACGGGGCAGCAACCCGTGATTCCTGCCCCTGTGGTTGCCCAGGCTTGGCGAGGAGGCGCACGCCAATCCCGACTGTCCAGGGTGCTCTCTGGCGCGGAGCTGATTGCGACTCACGGCTCCCTCGCCCGACGCGCGGGCGAGCTCCTCGGCCATGCCAGGACCGCCGATGTCCTCGACGCCCTGGTTGCCTTGGCGGCTCAGGATCACCCAGGGCATGAGGTGCTCACCTCGGATCCCGACGACATCTACCACTTGCTACAGACCTTGGACGTTCGGCGAACCATCCGCGTCGTCTGAGCGCCACACGACGCCGGCTGTCCGTCAAAGTCCGCGATCACCCACCGAAGGCATGGGTGGCGGTGACTCCCCCGTCGACGGCGATCTCGGCACCGGTGACGTAGCCGCTCTCGTCGCTGGCCAGGTACACGTAGAGCGGCGCGATGTCGGCGGGATGCCCCACCCTCCTCATCGGCACCTTGCCCGCGCCGTACTCCATGGCCGCGTCGCCACCGTGCACCCGGGTCATCCCGGTGTCGATCATGCCGGGGTGGATGGAGTTGACCCGAATGTTCTTCGAGCCGAGCTCCACGGCCGCAGCCTTGGTCATCCCCCGGATCGCGAACTTCGTCCCGGTGTACGCCGCAAGATGGCCCATCCCGGCCAGCCCCTCGACCGAGGAGCAGTTGATGATCGAGCCCTGACCGTTGGCCTTCATGGTGGGTACGACGGCCCGCATCCCCAGGAAACAGCCCAGCTGGTTGACCCGGTAGACCAGGTCGTAGTCC
>JBBSVL010000255.1:0-4659 GCA_038233595.1 Propionibacteriales bacterium
GCGCCGGATCACCGTGTGGAACACCGTGTCACCCCAGGCCTCCACCAGCCGCGCCATCACCTCCCGTCCGTGCAGGGTGCGTCCGTCGAACATGGTGCCGAGGACGCCGTCGATCTGCAGCCGCGGGTTGAGCCGCTCGCACACCTTGTCGATCGTGGTCTTCAGCAGCGCTACGCCACGAAGCGCGAAGTACTCGCACTCCAGTGGCACGATCACGCTGTCGGAGGCGGTCAGCGCGTTGACCGTGAGCAGGCCCAGGGAGGGCTGGCAGTCGATCAGGATCACGTCGTAGTAGGGAAGCGCCGGAGCCAGCACCCGCTGCAGACTCTGCTCGCGGGCCACCTCGTGGACCAGCTGCACCTCTGCCGCGGACAGGTCGATGTTGGAGGGCAGCAGGTCCATGCCCTCGATGCCACTGGGAACCACCACGTCATGCAGGGTGACCTCGCGCTGCATCAGCAGGTTGTAGATCGACAGGTCCATCGTGTGCGGGTTCATCCCCAGGCCCACCGAGAGCGAGCCCTGGGGGTCGAAGTCGACCAGCAGCACCTTGCGGCCGAACTCTGCGAGCGCCGCACCGAGGTTGATCGTGGTGGTGGTCTTGCCGACGCCGCCCTTCTGGTTGCACATCGCGACCACCCGGGCCGGACCGTGCTCCTCCAGCTTCGTGGGGCTGGGGATGACCGGCATCGGACGACCGGTCGGCCCCGGCGGCACGGAGCGACGGTTGTCCGCGACGGGCGGCTTCACTTTGGGTGCTGCCGGAGCGGGAGGCGGAGGCAGGTTGGTAGACGACATACTGGTGGTCGTTCGCTTGCGCCGGGCCTCGGCAAGGATGTCGTCGTAGGTCGGAGCAGACTGCGCCTCACCCGCGTCCGGCCGCGACGGCGCGGACTCCATGCCGGGCATCGCGCGCCGGCCGGGCTGACGCTGGGCCGGGGGCCTGAGCGGCTGCTGGGTCAACGACGTCCCGTCGGCGCCCCCCGCGGGCTCCTGGTCGTCGGTGTGCCCACCGCTCATCCGCGGCCTCCTCGCAGTGTGACCCGAAACGGGTCTGGTTCAGGATCGGGCGGCGAAAGTCGACACGTCGGTTTGTCGGGTGCCGCCCTGGGGCGACTCTATGCAAGGGACCTCTCAGCCAACAAGGCGGGCCCCGGCGCGTCTCACGAAGCGTTCTACCCCAGCGCGCGGGGATGAGCCGCGGCGTACACCTCACGCAGGCTGTCGACGGTCACCAAGGTGTAGATCTGGGTCGTGGTCACGGACGCGTGGCCGAGCAGCTCCTGGACCACCCGGACGTCGGCTCCCCCGTCGAGCAGGTGGGTGGCGAACGAGTGCCGCAGGGTGTGCGGCGAGACCTCCGCGGACACCCCGGCCTGGTCGGCCGCCCGCACGATCACGGTCCAGGCGCTCTGCCGGGACAGTCGTCCACCGCGGGCGTTCAGGAACAGCGCCGGGGTCCCCTTCCCGGCCGCGGTGAGGGTGGTACGCGCACCTGCGACGTACGAAGCGACCGCGTCGCGCGCGTAGGATCCCACGGGCACGATCCGCTCCTTGCTGCCCTTGCCGCGCAGCAGCACGGTGCCCTCCTCGAGGTCGAGGTCGTCCACGTCGAGCCCGACCGCCTCGGAGATCCGGGCCCCGGTGCCGTAGAGGACCTCGAGCAGCGCCCGGTCGCGCACCGACAGGGTGGTACCCGCGGCGCCGGCCGCCTCGAGGATCGCCTCCACGTCACCGATGGACAACGCCTTCGGCAGCCGCTTCGCCGGTGTCGGCGGCCGCACCCCCGAAGAGGGATCCATGGCCGCCAGCCCGTCGCGCACCGCGAACCTGTGGAAACCACGCACCGCGACCACCGTGCGCCCGGCAGACGAGGCGCTCAGCGGTGGATGGACGGTGTCACCCTCCCGCAGCGCCATCAGGAACTCGGTGACCGTGGCCTCGGTGACCTGGTCGAGCTCGGTGATCCCGGCACCGAGCAGGAACCCGGCGTAGCGGCGCAGATCGCGACGGTAGGACTTCAACGTGTTGTCGGCCAGACCGCGCTCGACGCTGAGGTGGTCCAGATAGGTGCGCAGGGCACGCTGCACCCCGGAGGTCGGGGGCACCAGCTGCTCGCTCAGGCTAGAACCTCTACCAGTGGGACCGCGTCGAAGCCGTGCGCCTGCGCCACCGGGGCGTAGGTGAGCCGGCCGGCGTGGGTGTTCAGCCCCAGCGCCAGCGAGTGGTCCTCGGCGCAGGCCCGCTGCCAGCCTTTGTTCGCCAACGCCACGGCGTAGGGCAGCGTCGCGTTGGTCAGCGCGTAGGTCGAGGTGTTCGGCACCGCACCAGGCATGTTGGCCACGCAGTAGAACACCGAGTTGTGCACCTGGTACGTCGGGTCGGCGTGCGTGGTCGGCCGGGTGTCCTCGAAGCAACCGCCCTGGTCGACCGCGATGTCGACCAGCACCGAGCCTGGCTTCATCTGTGCGACCAGCTCGTTGCTGACCAGCTTCGGTGCCTTCGCGCCCGGGATCAGCACCGCACCGATGACCAGGTCGGCCTCGAGCACCTGCCGCTGGATCGCCAACGCCGAGGACGCCAGGCCGTGCACCCGGTTGTTGTAGCGCCAGAACGACATCCGCAGCTTGTCCAGGTCGTTGTCCAACAAGGTGACGTCGGCGCCCATGCCCAGCGCGATGTTGGCGGCGTTCTGGCCGGCCACACCAGCCCCGATCACCACGACCTTCGCGTTGGCGACACCTCCCACACCACCCAGAAGCACCCCGCGGCCACCTTCGGCCTTCATCAGCGAGTGGGCACCCACCTGCGGCGCCAGACAGCCGGCGACCTCCGACATCGGGTAGAGCAGCGGCAGCGAGCCCGACGGCAGCTGCACCGTCTCGTAGGCGATCGCCGTGACCTTCCGCCTGGTCAGCTCCTCGGTCAGCGCCCGGTCAGCCGCCAGGTGGAGGTAGGTGAACAGCACCAGTCCCTCGCGCATCCGGGGGTACTCCTCGGCGATCGGCTCCTTGACCTTGAGGACCAGCTCGGAGCCGCCCCACACCTCGTCGGCCGAGTCCAGGACCTGCGCGCCTGCGCCGACATACTCCTCGTCACCGATCGAGGAGCCCACACCCGCGTCCTTCTCGACGTACACCTGATGACCGTGGCTCACCAGCTCGTGGACACCGACCGGGGTGATCGCGACCCGGTACTCGTTGTTCTTGACTTCCCTGGGTACGCCGACCTTCACGTGCTGCCTCCTCGCTGAACCGCTGTCGCGGCGACCCTACTCGCTCGCACGCCGCCGGAGCACGTCGTAGCCGAGCACCGCCGTCACCAGTGGGGCATCGCGCACGTGGCCGTCGAGAACGGCGTCGAGCAGCTCGGCCATCGGCACCCGCTCCACGCTCATGTCCGCCTCCTCGTGCTCCGGCACGAAGTCGCCGCGGTCGGCCTCGTGGAGACCCGTGGCCAGGTAGATCGCGTGCGTCTCGGTGCTTATCCCGGGCGACGGGTAGACAGTCAGCAGGTGCTCCCAGTTGTCGGCCCGGAGCGCCGCCTCCTCGCGCAGCTCGCGCTGGGCGGCGCGCACCGGGTCCTCCCCCACCACGTCGAGCAGGCCCGCCGGGATCTCGACCAGCCGGGCGCCCACGGGGTGCCGGTACTGGCGCAGCACGACCACCCGTTCCTGCTCGTCGACCGCGAGCACCATCACCGCTCCCGGCGCCTCGAGGACCAAGCGCCGGATCGGCTGCTCAGGGTTTCCGGGGCGGTACAACGTGTCTGCCCGGAAGGCCATCACCCAGTCGTCACGGTGCAGGTCGTGGGACTCGGTGACCGGCCAGGACTGGGCTTCGTCTGCGAGGGGCATCGGCTCACCTCTCGTCGATCGGGAAACGGCGCAGGCCGCTCTCGTCGATCGGGAAGCGGAGCTCTTTCTGCCGGGCCAGGGCGGCACCTATCAGGCCTGCGAAGAGCGGGTGCGGGCGGGTCGGCCGCGAGCGCAGCTCCGGGTGGGCCTGGGTCGCCACGTAGTAGGGGTGTACGTCGACGGGCAGCTCGACGTACTCCACCAGGTTGCCATCCGGCGACATCCCGGAGAACACCAGCCCGGCGTCCTGCAGCTGCTCACGGTAGGCGTTGTTGACCTCGTAGCGGTGCCTGTGCCGCTCCTGCACCTGAGCCTGGCCATAGGCTGCCCGGACCACCGAGCCCTCCGCGAGGTCGGCAGGGTAGAGCCCCAGCCGCATGGTGCCACCGAGGTCGCCGGCCCCCTCCACGAAAGCGTGCTGCTCGGCCATCGTGGCGATCACCGGCTCGGGGCACTGCGGGTCGAACTCGGTGGAGCCGGCCTTGTCCAGGCCGGCCACGTCGCGGGCGTACTCGATGACCATGCACTGCAGCCCCAGGCACAACCCCAGGGTCGGGATGCCGTGCGTGCGGGCGTAGCGCAGGGCGCCGAGCTTGCCCTCGATCCCGCGGATGCCGAACCCCCCGGGCACGCACACGCCGTCGACGTCGCCGAGCAGCCGGGCGGCACCCTCCGGCGTCTCGCAGTCGTCGGACGGCACCCAGCGGATGATGACCTTCGACTCGTGGGCGAACCCACCCGCGCGCAACGCCTCGACGACCGAGAGGTAGGCGTCGGGCAGGTCGACGTACTTGCCGACCAGC
>JBBSVL010000256.1:0-4644 GCA_038233595.1 Propionibacteriales bacterium
ACCGCGGTCACGGCGCCCGCAGCCATGATCGCCGCCAGCACCACCAGCTGGAACCTGCCGGCCTCGATCGGAGACACGCCTCCGAAGATCGCACCGACGAACGCCCCCGGCAGCGTGACGAGCCCCGTGGTCCGGGTCTGGTCCGTGGACGGGATCAGGGCCGAGTGGACGGCGTTGCGGGCCAGCTCGAGGGTGGACTGGCGCGGCGTCGCTCCCAGCGCGAGCCAGGCCTCCACCTCGTCCCACTGCTGGTCGACCGAGCCGAGGAAGTGCCGGCCGGCAAGGGTGGCGATCGACATGGCGTTGCCGATCACGATCCCGCCGATCGCGAGCGCATAGCGTGCGCTGAGGTCGATCGCCCCGGTCAGGAACACGATCGTGAGCGTCACCCCGATCCCAGCGGCCATCGCGGCCACGACGACGCCCAGGTAGCGCGGCCCGCGGCCCAGCCGTCGCGATGCCGTGGTCGCCGCGACTGCGAACATCACCGTCAGAGCGAGCGTCACAAGCAGGCCGCTGCGGATCACCCCGCCGAGCACGACACTGATCACCGCGAGCTGCAAGGCACCGCGCAGGATGGCCCTGGGCGGTGCCAGGAACCGGGGGGCCCGATACCCCCGAAGTACCGCGATGGTCAACAGCGCCAGCAGCGCCACGCCGAAGAGCGTGTGCACGATGACACTGCGATCGACCACGACAACACGGTAGGCCGAACGGCCCGACGTGGGGGCAGTGGCCGACAATCAGACTATGAGTGTCCCCACCGCCTTCCGCATCGCCTTCGTGCCGGGTGTGACCCCCGACAAGTGGCTTCGGATCTGGCGGGAGCGGGAACGGTCGTCGCTGGTGGCCAGGCTGGTCGAAGAGCCGGACGCCGTTGCCGTGCTGCACGACGGCTCGGCCGACATGTGCTTCGTCCGGCTCCCGGTCGACCGGGAGGGGCTGCACGTGATTCCCCTCTATGAGGAGGTTCCCGTGGTCGT
Organism: Propionibacteriales bacterium; assembly: GCA_038233595.1. GTDB lineage: Bacteria > Actinomycetota > Actinomycetes > Propionibacteriales > Nocardioidaceae > Marmoricola. The sequence continues at coordinate 984 of JBBSVL010000256.1, forward strand.
CGTACCCGTGGACCACGTGCTCACCGTCCTCGATGAGGTCTCCCTCGAGGACCTCGCCGAGCTGGACGACGAGCCGGCACCCGTCGTCGTCCCGATGTCGGTCGCCAGACTGCAGGCGCGCAAGGACCGCACCACACGGCGGGTCGTGGACGCCCCGAAGACACAGGTCGGGCTGGCCTGGCGCACCGACCTGGACGACCCGCGCACGGACACCTTCGTCGGGATCGTCCGCGGGCGTACGGCGCGCAGCACCAGAGGCTCGGCCCCCGCGCCTGCAGGCAAGCGCCGTCGCCGCGACTGAGGTGCCCGCGTCGACTCCCGGTGCCCCGCGAGGCAGGATGGCGAGCATGGACGTCTCCTCCTACGACCCCGCGGCCGAGGTCGTCGACCTCTGCCGCGACCTGATCCGGATCGACACCACCAACTTCGGGGACCAGCCGGGCCCGGGTGAGCGGAAGGCGGCCGAGCTGGTCGCCACGCTGCTGGACGAGGTCGGCATCGACTCCGAGATCTGGGAGGCCGAGCCGGGACGCACCAACGTCGTGGCCCGCTGGGGTGGTGCTGCGGACGGTTCGGGGGGCGACCCGGTGCTGCTGCACGGGCACCTCGACGTGGTCCCCGCGAACGCCGACGACTGGCAGGTGCACCCGTTCTCCGGGGAGATCCAGGACGGCATGGTCTGGGGTCGGGGCGCGGTCGACATGAAGGACTTCGACGCGATGCTGCTCTCGACCGTGCGGGCCAGGGCCCGCGCCGGCGTCGTCCCCGACCGGCCGCTGGTGCTCTGCTTCACCGCCGACGAGGAAGCCGGCGGCACTAAGGGCGCCGGGCCGCTGGTCGACCAGCGGCCCGACCTTCTCGAAGGCTGCAAGGAGGCCGTCGGCGAGGTCGGTGGCTTCAGTACGACGGTGCGCGGCCGTCGGCTGTACCTGGTCGAAGCGGCCGAGAAGGGCATGGCCTGGATGCGGATGACCGCCACGGGCAACGCCGGCCACGGCTCGATGGTGCACCCCGACAATGCGGTCACCCTGCTCAGTGCCGCAGTCGCTCGGATCGGTCAGCACAAGTGGCCGGTGCGGCTCACCCCGACGATGCAGGTGCTGCTGGCCGCCGTGGCCGAGCTGGCGGGCACCGAGGCAACTCCGGAGAACGCCGAGTCGTTGGTCGAGGAGTTCGGGTCGGCGAGCCGGATGCTCGGCGCAGTGATCAGGAACACCGTCAACCCGACGATGTTGCAGGCCGGCTACAAGGTGAACGTGGTGCCCGGCTCGGCCACCGCACATCTGGACGGGCGCTTCCTGCCCGGCTACGAGGACGAGTTCCTGGCCACTCTGGCCGAGCTGGCCGGCCCGGACGTCGAGATCGAGCACCAGACCAAGATGGCCGGCCTCGAGACGCCGTACGACGGGTTGCTGGCGGAGGCGATGACCGGCTCCCTGCTGGAGGAGGACCCGGAGGCCGTGGTGGCGCCGTACCTGATGAGCGGGGGCACCGATGCCAAGCACTGGGAGCGGCTGGGCATCCGGAGCTTCGGGTTCACCCCGTTGCGACTGCCGGCGGACCTGGACTTCACGGCGCTGTTCCACGGTGTCGACGAGCGGGTGCCGGTGGACGCCCTAAAGTTCGGCGCCCGGGTCTTCGACCGGTTCCTGGGCAAGATCTGAGGGTGGAGAGGCTCAGCGTGTCATTCGACCCCGGCCTCGGCGACGCGCCGCGCGCAGCAGCGGCGGGGGTGTCTCTCGATGGCTGGCCGACGCCGTGAGCGCGCTGGTCCTGGACGCCGGAGCATTCGTCGCGGTGGATCGGGCAGACCAGGCGATGGCCGCGCGCCTACGGGCAGCGGAGCAGTCAGGCCCGGCTGCTCAGGTCCGTCGATGTCGAAGCTGTCGACGAACACTAGGGCAGCCGGCGTCCTACTGGGCATGGCCGGCACGAAGGACGCCGTCGACGCGAGCGTCGTGGCTGTGTCTGCGATCGGCGACCGCATTCTCACCAGCGATGCAAACGACATCGCCGCGCTTGCTGCGGCTTCCGGCCGCTCGATCCACGTCGTTCCCTGCTGAGGCCCAGTCCCTCGATACCGTCTAGAGCACGAACAGCTGGGTTCGCTGCCGGATGATCCGCCGCCGCAGGATCACGCGACGGGTGCCGTCGGCGGAGAGCCGCAGCCGGTCCAGCTCCCAGCCACCCTGCTCGGCTCGCTGGACGAGCATCCGGGTGACGAACGAGCGCGAGAAGTCGCGCGGGATGACCAGGTTGTCGAACTCGTACTCCACGCCGGGGCGGGTCGCCCGCCGGGTCGCGCCGCTCACGGGCCCTCGCCGGAGACGTCGTCGAGAGCTGCGGTGATCTCGTCGGGCAACGCGTACTCCTCCACGCTCAGCGAGCCCTTCAGCTGGGCGGCGGTGCGCGCGCCCACGATCGGTGCGGTGACCCCGGGGCGGTCGCGCACCCAGGCCAACGCCACCTCGAGCGGGGTCCAGCCCAGCCCGTCGGCGGCTCGTACGACGGCCTCGACGATGCCACCGTGGTGGTCGGTCAGATAGCTGTCCACGAAGCCCGAGAAGTGTGGCGACGCGCCGCGTGAGTCGGCCGGGGTGCCGGCGCGGTACTTGCCGGTGAGCACGCCGCGACCCAGCGGGGACCAGGGCAGGATGCCGAGCCCCAGCGCCCGGGCGGCGGGGATCACCTCGGTCTCGGCAGACCGGTTGAGCAGGGAGTACTCGACCTGGTTGGAGGCGAGCGGCGCCCGGCCGGCGACCCCCCGCTGCAGGGTGGCCGCCTGGCCGGTCTGCCAACCGTTGTAGTTCGATACCCCGACGTATGACGCCCGGCCGGAGCTGACCGCGAGGTCGAGGGCTCCGAGGGTCTCCTCGATCGGGGCGTCATCGACCCAGACGTGCACCTGCCACAGGTCGACGTGGTCCACGCGGAGCCGCTTCAGTGACTCGTCGAGGGCGCTGAGCAGCGCACCTCGCGAGGCGTCGGTGACCCGCTTCCCGCTGCGTCGGCTGATCCCTGCCTTGGTGGCGAGCACGATCTCGCGCCGGGCAACCGCGGACCCGAGCAACGAGCCGATCAGCTCCTCGGACGCGCCGTCGCCGTACCCGGCCGCGGTGTCGAGCAACGTGCCGCCGGCGTCGCAGAAGGAGACCAGCTGGTCGCGGGCCTCGTGCTCGTCGGTGTCGCGGCCCCAGGTCATCGTGCCCAGACCGAGCCGGGACACCTTGAGTCCGGTGCTGCCCAGGTGGCGCTGCTGCATGTGTGCACGCTATCGGGGCGGCGTGTCCGGGCAACGGCTGGCTCGCCGCGTAGGGTGAGCGGGCCCGTTGTGGCACCCGTGACCCCGTCCACGAAAGCTTGGCATGAACTACTTCGACGCCGTGGTCCTCGGCATCGTGGAGGGGCTCACCGAGTTCCTCCCGGTCTCCAGCACCGGACACCTGACCATCGTCGAGAAGTGGCTGGGTCTCGACGTCGCCGCGAAGGACGTCACGGGCTTCACCGCGGTGATCCAGATGGGCGCCATCGCGGCGGTGATCCTCTACTTCGCCAGGGACATCTGGGCGATCATCCGTGCGTGGGTGCTCGGGCTGTTCCGGGCGGAGTACCGCGGCACGTTCGAGCACCGGATGGGTTGGTACGTCATCCTTGGCAGCAT
>JBBSVL010000257.1:0-4605 GCA_038233595.1 Propionibacteriales bacterium
CCGATGTCGATGCCCTCGGCCCGGTCGTTGAGCTCCATCGCCAGGCCGAACAGGCTGACCAGCGTCTTGCCGGCACTGGCCACCGCGTCGCGCGGGGTCATCCCCGGCTTGGTCTCGACGTCCAGGATGAGCTTGTCGAAGTCGGTGCGCTGCTCGACGCGGGTGGCCTCGACCTTGTAGGTGACCTTGAGCACCGGCGAGTAGATGGAGTCGACCGGGATGCGGCCGATCTCCTGACCCGGCTGCTTGTTCTGCACCGCGGAGACGTAGCCGCGGCCACGCTCGACGGTCAGCTCGATCTCCAGCCGGCCCTTGCCGTTCAGCGTGGCCAGGTGGAGGTCAGGGCTGTGGATCTCCACGCCGGCCGGCGGCGCGATGTCGGCGGCGGTCACCGGTCCGGGGCCCTGCTTACGCAGGTACATGACCACCGGCTCGTCACTCTCGGAGGACACGACCAGTTCCTTGAGGTTCAGGATCAAGTCGGTGACGTCCTCTTTGACGCCCGGCACCGTGGTGAACTCGTGGAGCACGCCGTCGATCCGGATGCTGGTGACTGCAGCACCAGGGATGGAGGAGAGCAGGGTGCGGCGGAGCGAATTGCCCAGGGTGTAACCGAAGCCGGGCTCGAGCGGCTCCAGGACGAACCGCGAACGGTTCTCGCTGACGGTCTCCTCGGTGAGTGTCGGGCGCTGAGCGATGAGCACGTGATGTCCTTCCAGGACGTTTCGCGGCGTCCGCCATATGACGTCGCGAGAGGTGCACGGGGTGGCGAGTCCGGTGCGAGCGTTTCGGCTTGCTGGGAACGTGCGGCGCGAACCGGCTGGGGGCTCCGGTCCCCAACGGTCACTTGCTGTAGAGCTCGACGATCAGCTGCTCCTGGACCGGCGTGTCGATGACCTGCCGGGCCGGGAGGTTGTGCACGAGAACGCGCATCTGACTGGCGATGACCTCCAGCCAGGCCGGTGAGGGACGGTCGCCGGCGGTCTCGCGGGCGATGACGTACGGGGTCAGCTCGCGGCTCTTCGGGCGGATCTCCACGATGTCGCTCGCCGTCACCCGGTAGGACGGGATGTCGACCTTCTTGCCGTTGACCAGGACGTGCCCGTGGCGGACAGCCTGGCGGGCGTGGTCCCGTGAGGTGGCGAAGCCGGCGCGGTAGACGACGTTGTCGAGGCGACTTTCCAGGATGATCAACAGGTTCTCGCCGGTCTTCCCGGACTTGTTGTTGGCCTCTTCGTAGTAGCCGCGGAACTGCTTCTCGAGCACGCCGTAGATGCGCGCACACTTCTGCTTCTCCCGCTTCTGCAGCAGGTATTCGGAGTCCTTCGTGCGACCGCGACCGTGCTCGCCCGGGGGGTACGGCCGGATCTCGATCGGGCACTTCGGTGACTCGCACTTGCTGCCCTTGAGGAACAGCTTCATCTTCTCGCGACGGCAGCGGCGGCAGTCGGCGCCGGTGTAACGGGCCATTCAGATGCTCCTGGGAGGGCAGGCGGGACGGGCGGACGGAGGCAGGAACTCAGCCGGGCGCATCAGACCCTGCGCCGCTTCGGCGGGCGGCAGCCGTTGTGCGGCACCGGCGTGACGTCCTGGATGGCGCCGACCTCCAGGCCGGCAGCCTGCAGGGAGCGGATCGCGGTCTCCCGACCGGACCCCGGTCCCTTGACGAAGACGTCGACCTTCTTCATGCCGTGCTCCTGCGCCTTGCGGGCACAGTTCTCCGCAGCCAGCTGCGCCGCGAACGGCGTGGACTTGCGGGAGCCCTTGAAGCCGACGTGACCGGCGGAGGCCCAGCTGATCACGTTGCCCTGCGGGTCGGTGATCGACACAATGGTGTTGTTGAAGGTCGACTTGATGTGTGCCTGACCGTGGGCGATGTTCTTCTTCTCCTTGCGCCGGACCTTCTTGACACCGGCGCCGGTGCGGGTCTTGGGGGGCATCTACTTCTCCATGCTCAGGTGATCGGTGGGCGGCAGCATCACGTGCTCGGTCCCCACTACTTCTTCGGCTTCTTCTTGCCGGCGACGGTCTTCTTCGGGCCTTTGCGGGTCCGGGCGTTGGTGTGGGTGCGTTGGCCGTGGACCGGGAGCCCGCGACGGTGCCGGATCCCCTGGTAGCAGCCGATCTCCACCTTGCGGCGGATGTCACCGGCGACCTCACGTCGCAGGTCGCCCTCGACTTTGTAGTTGACGTCGATCCAGTCGCGGAGCTTGACCAGGTCGTCGTCGGAGAGGTCCTTGACCCGGACGTCCGGGCTGACCCCGGTTTCGGCCAGTGTCTTCTGGGCGCGGGTGCGACCGATCCCGAAGATGTAGGTGAGCGCGATCTCGAGCCGCTTCTCGCGGGGAAGATCGACGCCGGCAAGACGTGCCATGCGGGGCGTTCCTTTCCGGACTACTCGGAGGTCTGGCGCGACACCGTCCCGGCTCGCCCTGGTTCGGGCGGTGGTGCTGCCGGGCCCCGGCCTCCGACCGGGGGTGCTGCGTCCGAGGACGCAGAGGTGCGCGCTGGTGCGGCGTGAGTTGTCCGCCTCGTAACTTCGGCCTAGCCCTGGCGCTGCTTATGGCGGGCGCTGGACGAGCAGATGACCATCACGCGGCGGTTGCGCCGGATGACCCGGCACTTGTCGCAGATCGGCTTGACGCTCGGCTTGACCTTCACACGTTGATCCGTTCTTCTACTTGTAGCGGTAGACGATGCGACCCCGGGTGAGGTCGTACGGGGAGAGCTCGACGACGACCCGGTCCTCGGGCAGGATGCGGATGTAGTGCTGTCGCATCTTGCCGCTGATGTGGGCGAGCACCTTGTGTCCGTTCTCCAGCTCGACCCGGAACATGGCGTTCGGGAGCGGCTCGACCACGCGGCCCTCGATCTCGATGGCCCCGTCTTTCTTCGGCATATCCTCCGCAATCGTCGATGTCGCTGGCGCAGAACCGTCTGCGAGGTCGTACGGTCATGCCGTTCCCGTTGCTGCCATCCAGTGAGGTGGAGCGAACTGGGCATGCAGGCATGCCTACGGACCCCGGAGCGCAGTCCGATCGTGAAGCCTACGTCACGACGACGGCGTCGGTCCAATCCGCGATGTGGTTCAGGACCGGACCGGCTCTGCCCGGCGCGGCAGCCCGAGCCGGCCCGCTCCCCCGTCGGGCGCGGTCAGCACCCACGGTCCCTGCGCGGTCACCGCGACGGTGTGCTCCCAATGCGCGGCCTGCCGCCCGTCGACGGTGACGACGGTCCACCCGTCGTCGAGTTCGCGTACCTGCGCCGCCCCGAGCGTCACCATCGGCTCGACCGCCAGCACGATGCCCGGTTCAAGCGCCAGCCCGCGGCCGGGCCCGCGGGACGCGAGGTTGGGCACGCTCGGCGGCTCGTGCATCGCGGTGCCGATGCCGTGACCGGTGTACTGGGCGACCAGCCCGTAGCCGTGTGGACGCACCAGGCTCTGCACCGCATGACCAATGTCGGACAGCCGCCCGCCCGCGCGGACGGCCGCCAGTCCGGCCCAGAGCGCTTCCTCGGTGACCCGCGACAACTCCAGCAGCTCGGGCGGGCACTCGCCGACCGCCACCGTGACGGCGGCGTCGCCGTGCCACCCGTCCAGGACGGCGCCGCAGTCGATGCTCAGCAGTTCTCCCTCGCGCAGGACCCGCGCCACCGACGGGATGCCGTGCACCACCTCGGCACCGACCGAGGCACAGATCGATCCAGGGAAGCCGTGGTAGCCGAGAAAACTCGGTACGGCGCCCTCGTCGCGAATGGACTGCTCGGCGATCCGGTCGAGCTCGCCGGTCGTGACCCCGGGCGCCGTCGCAGCGACCAGACGCTCCAGCGTCCGGCTCACCACCAGACCCGCCAGGCGCATCCGGGCGATCTGCTCGGTCGTCTTGACCGTGACGCCGCGAGGCCGGCGGGTGCGACGTCTCACCGGCCTTCCGTCAGATCTCGGCGTGCAGGGGCCGGAGTGCGTCGATCGCCCGCTGGGTCACGTCGTCGACCGGTCCGGTGGCGTCGATCCCGATGAGCACGCCGCGCGAGGCGTAGTAGGCCACCAGCGGCGCGGTGGAATCGGCGTATACATCGAGCCGGTTCGCGATCGTCTCGGCCTGGTCGTCGTCGCGCTGGTAGAGCGCCCCGCCATCCTTGTCGCAGACGTCGGGTGTGGTCGGCGGATCGAAGTCGACGTGCCAGATGTGGTTGCAGGTACGGCAGGTGCGCCGCCCGGACAGCCGGCGGATGACCTCGTCGTCGTCGACGACCAACTCCAGCACGACGTCGAGCTTGCTGTCGGCCGTGTCGCGCAGGATGTCGTCCAGGGTCTGGGCCTGCGGGACCGTGCGCGGGAAGCCGTCGAGCAGAAACCCCCGTTCAGCGTCGGACTGCTGCAGGCGGTCGCGGACCATCTCGATAGTGACGTCGTCGGGGACGAGGTCGCCGCGGTCCATGAAGGCCTTGGCCTGCACGCCGAGCGGTGAGCCCTCGCTGACGTTGGCTCGGAAGATGTCCCCGGTGCTGATCTTGGGCACACCGACGTGCTCGGCGATGAACTGGGCTTGCGTCCCTTTGCCCGCTCCGGGTGGCCCGACCAGGACGAGGCGCACTAGCGCG
>JBBSVL010000258.1:0-4573 GCA_038233595.1 Propionibacteriales bacterium
ATCTGGGAACCGATGTGCGAGTGCAGGCCGAGCAGCTCGACCCCGGGAGCCTCGTGGAGCAGCCGGACCGCCTCGAGCGCGTCGCCCGAGGAGATCGAGAAGCCGAACTTCTGGTCCTCGTGCGCGGTGGCGATGTACTCGTGGGTGTGCGCCTCGACACCCGCGGTCACGCGCACCAGCACCCGGGCCGGCTGTTCCGTCGTCGCGATCCGCCTGAGCCGCTCGATCTCGTGGAAGGAGTCCACGATGATCCGGCCGACTCCGGCGGCGACTGCGCGTTCGAGCTCGGGGACGGTCTTGTTGTTGCCGTGATAGCCGATCCGGGCCGGGTCGACGCCGGCCCGGAGCGCGACGGTCAGCTCGCTGTCGCTGCAGACGTCCAGGCAGAGACCCTCCTCGACGATCCAGCGCGCGACCGTCGTGCACAAGAAAGCCTTGCCCGCGTAGTAGACGTCATAGGCAGCGAACGCCTTCCGGAACGCCCGGGCCCGGCAGCGGAAGTCGGCCTCGTCGAGGACGTACGCCGGAGAGCCGTGCTCGGCCACCAGGTCGGTGAGCGCCACTCCACCGATAGCGAGGACGCCGGCGTTGTCCTTGTGGGCGCTCGTCGACCACAGGTGCGGGACCAGCTCGTTGGGGTCGGTAGGCGCGGGCAGCCAGGACGGACCGCTGACCGAGACCGCGGCGTGCGCCCAGCCGGCTTCGTGTGCGCGCACGGTTACATCCGGTCCGGTGCGGAGACGCCGAGCAGACCCAGCCCGTTGCCGATCACCACTCGTGTCGCGTCGACCAGCAGCAGCCGCGCGGCATGCACCGGGGTCGGCTCCTCGTCGCCGCGCGGCAGCACGCGGCAGCTGTCGTAGAACTTGTGGAACGTCGAGGCCGTGGCCTCCAGGTAGCGCGCGACCCGGTGCGGCTCGCGCAGCTGGGCCGCCGAGGCCACCACCCGTGGGAACTCGGCCAGCGCGCGCAACAGGTCGCCCTCCTTCTCGTGCGCGAGCAGCGTCGGGTCGAACGTGTCGACTGTCGCGGGGGCCAGCCCGAGGTCGGCGGCATTGCGCAGGATCGAGGCGAGTCTGGCGTGGGCGTACTGCACGTAGTAGACCGGGTTGTCGCTGCTCGCCCTGGCCCACAGGTCCAGGTCGAGGTCGATGGTGCTGTCACTGGTGTAGCGGGCCAGCGCGTAGCGGGACGCATCGACGCCGATCGCGTCGACCAGGTCATCGAGGGTGATCACCGTGCCGGCCCGCTTGGACATCCGCAGCGGCTGGCCGTGGCGAAGCAGGTTGACCATCTGGCCGATCAGGATCTCCAGGTTGGTGCCCGGCTGGTCATCGAAGGCCGCGCACATCGCCATCAGCCGAGCGACGTACCCGTGGTGGTCGGCGCCGAGCATGATCACGCAGCGGTCGAAGCCGCGCTCGCGCTTGTCGAGGTAGTAGGCGAGGTCACCGGACAGGTAGGCGCCGGTGCCGTCGGACTTGATGATCACCCGGTCCTTGTCGTCGCCGAACTTCTCGGTGCGCAGCCAGAGGGCGCCGTCCTGCTCGTAGGTGTTGCCCAGCGCGGTCAGGCGTTTCACGGCACGGTCGACCGCACCGGACTCGTGCAGGTTGTTCTCGTGGAAGTAGACGTCGAAGTCGACCCCGAAGTCGTGCAGGCTCTGCTTGATCTCGGTGAACATCAGGTCGACCCCCTCGGCCCGGAACACCTCCTGCGCCGCCGCGTCGTCGAGGTCAAGGGTGCCGGGGTGCTTCGCGAGCACGTCGGCGGCGATGTCGGCGATGTACTGGCCCCCGTAGCCGTCCTCCGGCACCGGTTCGCTCTTGGCAGTGGCCAGCAGTGAGCGGGCGAACCGGTCGAGCTGGGACCCGTGGTCGTTGAAGTAGTACTCCCTCGTGACGTCCGCGCCGGTGAAGCTCAGGATCCGGCCGAGGGCGTCACCGACAGCGGCCCAGCGCACACCGCCGATGTGAAGTGGACCGGTCGGGTTGGCCGAGACGAACTCGAGGTTGATCTTCTCCCCGGCGTACGACGTGCCGGAGCCGTAGGCCTTGCCCGCCGCGACCACGTCGGCGGCGACCTGGCCCTGGGCGCCTGCGGCGACGGTGATGTTCAGGAACCCCGGGCCGGCGATGGCGACCGCGGCGATCCCGTCTGACTCGCGCAGTCCGGTCGCGACCAGCTCGGCGAACTGCCGTGGCGGCATCCCCGCCTTCTTGGCGAGTTGAAGCGCGACGTTGGTCGCGTAGTCCCCGTGCTCCTTGCTGCGCGGGCGCTCCACGACCACGGTGGAAGGCGGCCCGTCGGGCAGCGAGACGGCACTCTCGTCTGCGAGTGCGCGGAGGACGTCGACGATCGTCGACGAGAGCTGGTCGGGGGTCACCGGGCAAGCGTATCGGCGCCCCGCCGTACGCCTCACCCGATATCCGTGCGCACCTGCGGACGGTTCGAAGGACTGACCCGGCTGGGGTAGCCTCTCCTCGCACCCCAGAGCCCCCGTAGCTCAGGGGATAGAGCGCCGCCCTCCGGAGGCGGAAGCGTAGGTTCGAATCCTACCGGGGGCACCCCTGTGAATTGCGGCGCTGACCAGCGGTTTTACCTTTTGCCTTGTAGGCCGTCAGGTCCATCACTTCGGCGTTTGGCACCAGATTGGCAACACCATTTGGAGTGTTGGCAACAGCAACAGCGGGCTCTTTGGTCGCGCGAGGGGCCTTCGCGGCCTCGGTCCGGGCGTGGTCGAGGGCGTCGGCGACCTCGTCGAGCCGGTCGCTGAACAGGTGCCCGTAGACGTCCATCGTCATCGCCGCGCCGGAATGCCCAAGCATCTGCTGGACGACCTTCACGTCCGCCCCGCTCGCGATGGGCGAGACTCGCTGCGGTGTGGCGCAGCTGGTGCGGGTGAAGTCAACGGTCCGGCGCTGTCACTGCTCTTGGCCACCTCGGGCCGCACGGTAGCGCTGAGTGACCTCGATGGGCCGGGCGTATCCGTGCTGGAATGACCACGCCAGTGGCCGTCCCGCCGCACCATCCGCTTCCGGCGACCCGGCAGGCCATCGGGCCCGTTCGGTGATGCGTCTGGTAGCTGAGCTACCCGTCTCGATCGACCATCGGTTTCGCCGCATCATTGGGGGCATGCAAGGTGATAGGAGTTCTAGCCATGATTCTCCCGAAGGTTCGAGACTCTCGCTTCGTGACGATCCGTCGCGGCGGGACCCTCACTAATTCGGATCACGAACTTCTGGCTTTGTGGGCGGCGGCGTGCGCGGAGCATGTTCTTGATCTGTTCGAGTCGGTTCGGCCTGAGGATCCACGACCTCGTGAGGCGATTGAGCATGCCCGCCGTTGGGTGCGTGGGGAGGTCAAGATGATGCAAGCTCGTGCGGCGGGTGGCCATGCAATGGGCGCCGCCAGAGACCTGCTTGGAGCGGCACGGCACGCCGCATACGCGGCGGGCCAGGCCGGAGCCGTCGCGCACGTCGCCGCGCATGAGCTTGGTGCGGCGGCCTATGCGATCAAGGCCGCACGCGCTGCTGCGCCGAATGCTGAGGGCGGTGTCGCGGGACGACGTGAGTGCCGGTGGCAGCGTGAGCAGCTGCCGGATCCGATTCGCGAACTGGTGCTCGATGACCAACGGTTGCGAAACGACATCTGCTGGTCAGTGTTTGACTGCTGAGCGTTCCGCTCGCCGATCCGCTGCAGGACGGGCCGCAATGACTCCGGCGACCTCCACGACGGGGCGAGCTCGCTCCGGTGGCGGTTCCGCCATCGGGACGGGGCCGGCGAACACCAAAACACGCACGGTCATACCGATGAGTGGTCGGTAGAAGTCCGGCTCCGGTATCAAGTGAGTAGCACCTGTCTGGACGCACTGGGACTATTGCGCGCATGACACAGAATGCGACATCGGCGGCGCAGAGGTGCATGTTCTGCGCCATTGCGGCTCAACGGGCCGAGGCCAGCGTGGTGTACGAGGACGAGACCGTCGTGGCCTTCATGGCTCTGCACCCCGTCGGCCGGCCACCTTCTCGTCGTGCCACGCAAGCACGCGGTGGGCCTCGAAGACCTCGACGGAGCCACCAGCGCTCACGTTTGGTCGGTCGGTCATGATATGGCACGTGCTTTGCGACGCTCACGCATGCGCTGCGAAGGAATCAACGTCCTCCTCTGTGACGGCGAAGTCGCCTTTCAGACGGTCTTCCACTTCCACCTGCACGTCATCCCTCGCAACGCAGGCGATGGCTGGACCCTCACCCATGCCCAGGCGGAGGAACGCGAGAGGTCGCTCCTCGACAGCGACGCGCAAGCGATCAAAGACGCTATCGAGTTGACGGACTGAACCGCTACCGGCGACGGCGCTCCTCGCTGGAGGGCTGGCCATTTGAGGAACGTCTTCCCCGGATGGCGTTCGCCACCCGGGACGCCCGGATCTGCTTGTCCGTGCATCACTGTGCGTGAGTTTCGCGACCAAGTCGTCTCTATGGCCGATCGATGATCGGTCACGGTCGACGGATGGAGCGTGTCATCGTGCCCTACGGTTTCCAGATCGTGGTCTATCGACTTTCGCGAGACG
>JBBSVL010000259.1:0-4568 GCA_038233595.1 Propionibacteriales bacterium
CGCTGCTCCAGTCCTCGTTCCCGGGTTACGCTCAGCGAGGTAAACCAGTTCTCTGGAAGGTGTGGGCATGAACGGCAACGGAGACACCAAGGCCACGGACCCGGCGACCGGGGAGGCCGTGCTCGTGGCCGAGGAGCAGGGCCTGCTCTTCGACGACGACGTCTCGGCGCTGTCCAGTGACCTCGGCTACCGCGGGCCGACCGCGTGCAGTGCCGCCGGAATCACCTACCGCCAGCTCGACTACTGGGCCCGCACCGGCCTGGTCGAGCCAGGCGTCCGCGGCGCCACCGGTTCCGGGACCCAGCGGCTGTACTCGTTCCGCGACATCTTGATCCTCAAGGTGATCAAGCGGCTGCTGGACACCGGGATCTCGCTGCAGCAGATCCGCACCGCCGTACAACACCTGCGCGAGCGTGGCACCGACGACCTGACCCGCGTCACCTTGATGAGTGACGGCGCCACCGTCTATGAGTGCACGAGCAACGACGAGGTCATCGACCTGCTGCAGGGGGGGCAGGGCGTCTTCGGCATTGCGATCGGTGGCGTCTGGCGCGAGATCGAAGGCTCCCTCGCCGACCTCCCGAGCGAGCGCGCCACCAGTGCCTCCGACGAGTCCTCCCGCGCCAGCGACGAGCTCGCCGCCCGCCGACGCGCCAAGCTGACTGGTTGAGCTGACCGGCTGACAGCCTGATACCCACTATCGCCGAGGCGGCGCACTCGTGGCGGTTTGGGCTGGTAATTTCGGTGGTGCTGACGAGCCCGTCAGCCATGACTTCCGGGAGCCTCGTTGTCCGACCACCAGACCCTTGCCGCGCTGGGTGTGCCCGCGTTCGCCGAACGACACATCGGCCCCGACGCCGACCAGGTCGCGGCGATGCTCGAAGTGGTGGGATACCCGACGCTCGATGACCTGATGGCTGCGGCGGTGCCCGCGCGGATCCGTACGACGAGCCTGGACCTGCCCGACGCCCGGACCGAGGAGGCCGCTGCCGCCGAGCTACGGGCGCTGGCCGGCCGCAACCACGCCCTGGAGCCGATGATCGGGCTCGGCTACCACGGCACCGTCACACCGGCCGTGATCCGGCGCAACGTGCTGGAGGACCCGAGCTGGTACACCGCCTACACGCCGTACCAGCCGGAAATCTCCCAGGGCCGGCTCGAGGCGTTGCTGAACTTCCAGACCATGGTGGCCGACCTGACCGGGATGGTCACCGCAAACGCCTCCCTGCTGGACGAGGGCACCGCAGCCGCGGAGGCGATGACGCTGGTACGCCGGGCCAGACCGAAGGCGGCCGGACCGTTCGTCATCGACTCCGACGCGTTGCCGCAGACCATCGAGGTGGTTCGCACCCGGGCGGCGGCGATGGGCATCGAGGTGGTTCTGGCCGACCTCGCCCACGGCCTACCCGACGGTGAGGTGTGCGGTGTTCTCCTGCAGTACCCCGGCGCGTCCGGCCGGCTGCTCGACCCACGCGAGGTGGTGGAGGACGTAGCCGCGCGCGGGGGACTATCCGTCGTCGCCGCCGACCTGCTCGCCCTCGCCCTGCTCGAGTCGCCGGGTCATCTCGGTGCCGACGTGGTCGTGGGCAGCTCCCAGCGCTTCGGTGTCCCGCTCTTCTACGGCGGTCCGCACGCCGGCTTCATGGCGGTCACTCACGGCCTGGAGCGGCACCTGCCGGGCCGGCTCGTGGGAGTCTCCGTCGACGCCCACGGCCATCCGGCCTACCGGCTCTCCCTACAGACCCGGGAGCAGCACATCCGCCGCGACCGCGCGACGTCGAACATCTGTACCGCGCAGGTGCTGCTGGCGGTCACCGCCGCGATGTACGCCGTCTACCACGGTCCCGAGGGGATCACCGCAATCGCCCGGCGCACCCACCGCTGTGCCGTCGTCCTGGCAGCCGCCCTGCGGGAAGGCGGTGTCGAGGTCGAGCACAGCACCTTCTTCGACACCATCGAGGCGCGGGTGCCCGGTCGTGCGGCTGAGGTCGTCGCCGCGGCCCGTGAGACCGGCCTGCTGCACCTGCGGCTGGTCGACGCCGACCGCGTCGGCGTCTCCTGCTCGGAGCGCACCGACCTGGGGACGGTGACCCGAGTGCTCGGCGCCTTCCGCGTGGAGTCCGACAGCCTGGCAGACGTCGACGTCCGCACCCACGACGCGCTGCCTGAGGAGCTGCTGCGGACCACGGAGTTCCTCACCCACCCGGTCTTCAACACCCACCGGTCCGAGACCTCGATGCTGCGCTACCTGCGCCGGCTCTCGGCCCGTGACTACGCGCTGGACCGCGGGATGATCCCGCTCGGCTCCTGCACGATGAAGCTCAACGCGACGACCGAGATGGAGCCGATCAGTCTGCCCGGCTTCGCCGACCTGCACCCCTTCGCCCCGGCGGAGGACGCCGAGGGCTACCGCGAGCTGGTCTCCGACATCGAGGGCTGGCTGGCCACGCTGACCGGTTACGACCAGGTGTCGATCCAGCCCAACGCCGGCTCGCAGGGAGAGTTCGCCGGGTTGCTCGCGATCCGGGGCTGGCACCGTGCCAACGGGGAGGCCCGCCGGAACATCTGCCTGATCCCGAGCTCAGCGCACGGAACGAACGCAGCCTCGGCGGTGATGGCCGGCATGCGGGTGGTTGTCGTGAAGGCCACCGAGGACGGGGCGGTCGACCTCGACGACCTGCGTGCCCACTGCGAGACGCACCGCGACGACCTCGCCGCGATCATGGTCACCTACCCATCCACGCACGGTGTCTACGAGGATGGCATCACAGAGCTCTGCGAGATCGTGCACGCCGCCCGCGGCCAGGTCTACGTCGACGGGGCGAACCTCAACGCGCTCGTCGGCTACGCCAAGCCCGGCGAGTTCGGTGGCGACGTGTCCCACCTGAACCTGCACAAGACGTTCTGCATCCCGCACGGTGGTGGGGGCCCGGGGGTAGGCCCCATCGGAGTCCGATCTCACCTCGCGCCGTACCTTCCTTCGCACCCGATGCACCCCGAGCCGGACCACCGTGACGGCGTCGGGCCGGTCAGCGCGGCGCCGTACGGCTCGGCCGGTATCCTGCCGGTCTCCTGGGCCTACCTCCGGATGATGGGGGGCCCCGGCCTCTCCCGGGCAACGGCGGTGGCGGTGCTCGCCGCGAACTACGTCGCCGTGCGACTGGGCGAGCACTACCCGGTGCTCTACACCGGCCACGGCGGGCTCGTTGCCCATGAGTGCATCCTCGACATCCGCGGGCTGACCAAGACGACCGGGGTCAGCGTCGACGACGTGGCCAAGAGGCTGATCGACTACGGCTTCCATGCGCCGACGATGAGCTTCCCGGTGGCCGGCACCTTGATGGTTGAGCCCACCGAGAGCGAGGACCTCGCCGAGCTGGACCGGTTCTGTGAGGCGATGATCGCGATCCGGGCCGAGATCGACAAGGTCGCGGCGGGGGAGTGGACCGCGGAGGACTCGCCGCTGCGCGGGGCCCCGCACACCGCTGCCACCTTGGTCGACGGTGTCCAACGGGCCTACACCGCCACCGTCGGCGCGTTCCCGGCCGGCCCCGACCCGGACAAGTACTGGCCTCCGGTCGGTCGTGTCGACCAGGCCTACGGAGACCGCAACCTGCTGTGCTCCTGCCCACCGCTCGAGGCTTTCGCGGAGTGAGCGCTCTGCTCCCCGGCACCGGCCGGCAGCTCGAGGCGCTGATCGCCCGCGCCCAGCGCGACGGCAGGCTTCCCTCGATCGTTGCCGGCGTGGTGCGTGACGGGCGGCTGGTGTGGACCGGTGGCGTCGGGAACGTCATGGGGAACCCTGCCGACACCCAGTACCGGATCGGGTCGATCACCAAGACCTTCACGTCCGTGCTGGTGCTACAGGCCCGCGACGAAGGTCTGTTGTCGCTGGACGACTCGCTCGCGACGTACGTCCCGCAAGCACCGTTCGGCGACCGCACCTTGCGGTCCCTCCTCTCCCACACCTCTGGGGTCCCGGGAGAGCCCGCCGGTCCCTGGTGGGAGCGCACCGAGGGAGGTGACTTCGCTGCACTGGTCGCGGCGAACGCCAACACCACGGCTCCGCTGGTGAGCGGTCAGGAGTTCCGGTACAGCAACCTGGCGTTCGCCCTGCTCGGCGAGATGGTCGCGCGCGTGCGCGGCGAGACCTGGTGGTCGCTGGTGCAGTCCCGGATCCTGCGCCCGCTCGGCATGGAGCGTACGACGTACCAGGCGGTGCCTCCGAACGCACAGGGGTACAGCGTCAGCCACCTGCTCAACACGCTCACGCCCGAACCGCACAGCGACACCGGCGCGATGGCTGCCGCTGGGCAGCTCTGGAGCACCCTGGACGACCTGGCCCGCTACGCCGGGTTCGTGCTCACGGGACATCCCGACGTGCTCGGGCTCTCGACGCTCGAGGAGGCCGCGACCACGGTCCAGCCCGAGGGCAACTACGGGCTCGGCTTCGGTCGGGTGGCGGGCGGATCCGGCCGACTTGTCGGCCACACCGGCACGATGCCCGGGTTCCGGGCGTCCTTCTTCTGCGACCGCGGTCGGGGAACGGCGTTCCTCGGCCTCTCCAA
>JBBSVL010000260.1:0-4560 GCA_038233595.1 Propionibacteriales bacterium
GCGTTAGCGTCGAAGGCTTGCCTCTGATAAACATCGGTGCATGCGCTACCCGCCCCCGTCGCGTTCCGCGACGCCTGCCTCGAAGGGCCACCGATGACTGAACCCGCTCCCTCGCCCGGGCCTGGCCCAGTCGCGATCATCGGCGCCGGACCGATCGGCCTCGACGCGGCACTCGCTGCGTACGACCGTGGCTGGCCGTTCACGGTGTACGAAGCGGAGTCGGTCGGCGCCCATGTCCGCCAATGGGGGCAGGTGCGGCTGTTCACCCCCTGGGACCTGAACGTGTCTGAACGGATGCGCGCGCACCTTGAGCGGGCCGGGGTGCCGGTGCCGTGGGGGGAGCACTGCCCGACCGGTCACGAGCTCGCCGAGCAGCTGCTCGAGCCGCTGGCTGCCCTGCCGTACGTCGCGGCGAACCTGCGGCTGGGTGCCCGGGTCGATTCACTCGGTCGGGAAGGGTTGCTCAAGCACGAGCAGATCGCCAATGACGTGCGCGCGGGGGTGTCGTTTCGATTGCTGGTCCGCGCCTCGGACGGCGCCGAGTCGATCGAGCACGCCGCACTCGTCCTGGACTGCTCGGGCTCCTACGGCAATCCGAACGTGCTGGGTGACGGCGGCATCCCGGCGCCCGGCGAGCGAGGCCTGTCCGCGCGCATCACCCGGACCATCCCTGCGGTCGCTGGAAACGGCCTGGGGGGTCGTACGGTCCTGCTCGCCGGTGCCGGCAAGTCGGCGCAGACGGCAGCTCGCGAACTGGCCGCGCTGACCGCTCAGCAGCCCGAGACCCGGGTTGTCTGGGCGGTGCGCAGCAGCGAACCGGACTGGGGCGCTGTCCCGGACGACGTGCTCGCGGACCGGCAGGCACTGGTGGAGGAGTCCGAGCGACTGCGTCAGGGCGGCAACCCGGCGGTCGACGTGCGCACCGGAGTCGCTGTCGAGCGGCTCGCCGAACGTGACGGCCGCGTGGTGGCCACCCTGCGCGGTCCGGAGCGGTCCGACGAGGTCGAGGTCGACCACATCGTCGCGCTCACCGGGTTCGTTCCGGACGCGTCGCTCTATCGCCAGCTCCAGGTGCACGAGTGCTACGCCACCGGCGCCCCGATCACGCTGTCGGCCGCGCTGCTGGGCGCCGCGGGCGGGGACTGCCTCACCCAGGAGAGCCACGGCGTCGACGTGCTGCGCAGTCCGGAGCCGAACTTTTTCATCCTGGGCATCAAGTCCTACGGCAGCGTGAACAGCTTCCTGCTGAAGATCGGTTACCAGCAGGTCGACGAAGTGGCCGGGGCGTACGCGCCGGCCTGAGCCTCACCGGTAGTCGTCGCGCCGGTGGGCAACGTCCATGATGGCGACCGTACGGTTCTCGTCGTCGATCCGGTAGGTGCCTCTCCGCGCGACGTGGCGGTCCTCCAGCGGTGCTGCACAGCGCCCGGTGCCAGGTCGTAGGCCGGCAGGCCGGTCCCGATGGAGCACGCCGAGCCCGGTGGGGTCAACGCCCACCGGCGACGCCCATCGTGCCATCGCTGGCCGCCCATCCACTGCGCTTGTGGGCATGCTCCTCGCTCGGTCGCAAGGCACCGGGGTCAGCCTCGATCGGCTGCGACGACGGGTGCTCTTCGAGCGGATTCTCGCCAGGCTGCAGGTCGCCGAGCCGGGTTTGTGGGTGCTCAAAGGCGGCATGGCACTCGAGGTTCGGCTTCGCGACGACGCGAGACTGACCAAGAACCTCGACCGGGTGCCCGCTGCTCCCGCCCTGAGGCGTGGCACGCGCTCGTTCCGTCGGGCGAGCATCCGGCAGGTCCACACAGGTGTATCCCCTGGATACGGCGCCGGCGTGGGCCAGTTCGTGGTGCCTGCAGATGGGGGGCCCGACGGCCTCGGGAGGATGCTCAGCGGTCGTGCAGCGCATCACTTTGTCCGACGCACAGGCTCAGGTGCCTGAGATTCGCCGAGGACATCCTGCGCCCCAACAGCGTGTCGAGATCACCAGAGGCGGCCGTCCCTGGCCGATCAGGTCGTCCAGGGTGGTGTTGTAGATCGAGAAGCTGGCTTGGCATGCGGCGACCGCGAGGGCGACGGCGAGCATCGTCCTGCCGACCCAGGATCGGCACCAGCTCGAGCTTCATGTCCATCTCGTTCTCCTCCTGACCGTCGGGTGGGGCCGGATCAGGGGGACACCGCCATCGCGGATGTGGACGTCCACAGGTCGGCGCGCCGGGGCAGTGGCGAGGGGGAAGGAGAGGAGGATGAGTGGCATGATCGATCTCTGCGCATCCCAGGACTTTGTGATCTTGGGCGACAACGCTCAGGTACTGGCGAAGTTCGCAGACGCTAGTTTCCAGTTGATCTATATTGATCCACCGTTCAACACCGGCTCCGTCCAGCAACGTAAGACGCTGCAAACTGCGCGCGACAAGTCTGGCGACCGCACCGGATTCCAGGGCCGTCGCTACAGCACCGTGGAGTTGGGGCGGATCGGCTACTCCGACATGCACGACGACTATCTGGCATTCATCGCGCCTCGGTTGGACGAGGCCCGACGGCTGCTCGCGGATGACGGGACGTTGTTCTTCCACATCGATTACCGCGAGGCGCACTACTGCAAAGTGCTGCTGGATGCGATTTTTGGCAGAGAGTGCTTCCTCAACGAGATCATCTGGGCGTACGACTACGGAGGCCGAGCGAAGGACCGATGGCCCGCCAAGCACGACACCATCTTGGTCTACGTCAAGGACCCCAAACTCCACTTCTTTGATCAGGACGCCATCGAGCGCATTCCTTACATGGCACCGGGGTTGGTCAGCGCTGACAAGGCTGCGCGGGGGAAGTTGCCGACTGACGTGTGGTGGCACACGATCGTTCCGACGAACGGCAAGGAGAAGACGGGGTACCCGAACCAGAAGCCTGAGGGCATCCTCCGGCGGGTGCTGAGTGGCTCGTCGCGACCCGGTGGCCGGGTCCTGGACTTCTTCGCGGGAAGCGGTACGACGGGCAGCGTCGCCCGGCAACTCGGGCGCCGGTTCGTGATGATCGACAGCAATCCTGAGGCAGTCGAGATCATGCGACGCCGCCTGGGGACATTCGAGACGGCTTACCTCGATGTCGACGGGGGTTCGCTTCTGCCTGAGGGTGCGCCCCATGGCTATCAGGAGCACATGCTCTGACACCTTCCCCTTTTCAGGAAGGCACACGCAGTCCGGTTTTGGGCCCTACGTTGCACCACATGGCCTTCGGGATCAGTGGCGCAGGGGAGGATGCAGAGGCTCAGTTCTTCGCGCTCACGGGTGCGGCCCCCGCCGTTCGAGCCGCAGACGGTGATGCTGTCCTCGACGGCCACCTGGTGGAGATCAAGCGCGCCTCCTCGGCGACGCTCAATCAGGTGCGTGCAACGAAGTACATAACGCTCGCTGCCTTAGAGGTCGGCACGGGCGTGTGGTACGTGGTGCCCGCTCATGAAGTGGTGCGCGCCGTCGGCCGAAAGCAGCGTGGGCAACACACCGAGAACCCTTTCGAGTCAGCCACCTTGTCACTGCGCAACTTGACTGCCTTTCGCGTCCCCGATCCGTCGGGACTTCGTGAGGCCGTGCTGGCCGCGGCGGCGGCCGGCGAAAATCACCCCCGTCTCCACGACGAGATGCGACGGGTTCTCAGCGAGTCGAGACGGCTGGCTGACGAGACCCTGGCACGGGTACGGGCGCTGTTGGACGAGCCGTGAACGCCGATCTCATGGACGCGCCGCTTGGTGCGTGATCGAGTTGTCGCGGGACGAGGTCGCGGAGGCAAGCCACCTTGGGCTCGAGACCTATGTCGCCAGCCGCGATGAGGAAGACCCACCGCGCTCATAGAGGGACTGTTGGCGGGCAGGGCCTTGCGCTGGTCACGGGCGTGCCCCCGGCAGGATTCGAACCTGCGCCTCTGCCTCCGGAGGGCAGCGCTCTATCCCCTGAGCTACGGGGGCTCTGAGGGGTCCGACGCTACCAGCCGACCGAGGACCGTCACGAGGCAGAAAAGCCTGTGTGCCGCAGGGTTGTAGCGTCCGAGCTATGTCGAGCAGCCTGGGCCGAGTCCTCGTGGTCGACGACGACAGCGTGATCCGCCAGCTCATCACCGTCAACCTTGAGCTCGAGGGGTTCGAGGTGGACACCGCAGTGGACGGGCAGGACTGCCTGGACAAGGTCAAGCAGGTCGCGCCGGACGTCATCACGCTCGACATCATGATGCCGAGGCTGGACGGCTGGGAGGCCGCCGGTCGGTTGCGGGCCGACCCCGAGACGGCCGGCATCAAGGTGGTGCTGTTGTCGGCTCGCGCGCAGGAGGCCGACCTCGAGCGGGGCAGCCGGATGGGGGTGGATGCCTACCTGACCAAGCCGTTCGACCCGGACGAGCTGATTGAGGTCGTCCGTCGCCTCGCCGGCCTGCCCCCCGGAGAGCTTTCGCAGGCCTAGCTCGCGGCCGGGCTTGGCACAACCGGCGCTACCGGCGAGGGCTCCACCGCTGGCGGGGCCGGCTCGACTGCCGGCGGGGCCGGCGGGGCCGGCGGGGCCGGCGGGGCCGGCGGGGCGA
>JBBSVL010000261.1:0-4518 GCA_038233595.1 Propionibacteriales bacterium
CGAGAGCACCTCGAGGCCCACGAACATGGTCAGCAGGTCGTTGGCGGCCGGGAAGATCATCATCCCGGAGACCGCGAACATCATCAGCGGGAAGACCTCGGTGTGCTCCAGGCCACGGGTCGAGGCCTGCCGTTCGGCCTCGGTGCCGGGTAGCGCTGCCGCCTGTCCGGCGAAGGAGAGCACGCCGCCCTCGAGCCGCCGCTCGGCGAAGAGCAGCACGCTGAGGAAGGACAGCACCAACACCAGCCCCCAGATGAACAGGGTCGGTCCGTCGATCGCGAGGGCGCCTTCGGCCACGATCTTGCCGAGCTTGGGGGTGTCGGCGAACAGCCCGACACGTCGTACGACAAGCAGGGTGTCGACCGCCGCGGCCACGAGCGCGCCCGCGGCCAGCACGACCTGCACCAGGTAGCGCCTCGGCCGGGGCACGAACGCCTCAACCAGGACACCCAGGGTCGCGGCGACCAGCACGATCAGGACCGGTGCGATCAGGTAGTACTCGATGTGGGGGGCGGTGAAGCTCACTTGTGGCTCCCTTCACCGGAGGCGACGCCGGAGCTCGTGCCGACCGTTGGGCCCGGGTCGGACCTGCCGACGTGGCTGAGCGTGTCGTGGACGGTCGGGTTGAGCACGTCCAGCAGCGGCTTGGGCCAGAACCCGATCACCACGAGCAGCACCAGCAGCGGCGCGAGCGCAGCGATCTCGCGAGGCACCAGGTCCTTGATGCCGGCCGTCTCGGGACGGGTCGGGCCGGTCATCGTGCGCTGGTACATGATCAGGATGTAGAGCGCGGACAGCACGATGCCGAGCACCGCGAACGAGGCGACCCACGGGGAGTGCACGAAAGCGCCCACGAGCACCAGGATCTCGGAGACGAACGGCGCCAGCCCGGGCAGGGAAAGCGACGAGAGCCCCGCGATCAGGAAGAAGCCGGCGAGCACCGGGGCCACCTTCTCGACGCCGCCGTAGTCGCTGATCAACGCAGAGCCCCGGCGTTTGATCAGGAACCCGGTCACCAGGAACAACGCGGCCGTGGAGAGTCCGTGGTTGAACATGTAGAGGTTCGCGCCGTTCTGACCCTGGCTGTTCAGCACGAAGATGCCCAGCACGATGAACCCGAAGTGCGAGATCGAGGTGAACCCGATCAGCCGCGAGATGTTGTCCTGCCCGATGGCCAGTACGGCGCCGTACAGGATGCTCACCACGGCCAGCACGATGACCACCGGGGTGGCCCAGCGTGACGCTTCGGGGAAGATGCCCAGGCAGAAGCGGAACATGCCGAACGTGCCGATCTTGTCCA
The DNA here is from genome assembly GCA_038233595.1 of Propionibacteriales bacterium. GTDB lineage: Bacteria > Actinomycetota > Actinomycetes > Propionibacteriales > Nocardioidaceae > Marmoricola. Next base: position 1,301 of record JBBSVL010000261.1, read on the forward strand.
GGATGCTCACCAGCAGCACCGAGGTGCCCGGTGTGCCCTGCTCCGTGGCGTCGGGCAGCCAGGTGTGCACGGGGAACATCGGCGCCTTGATGGCGAAGGCCACGAAGAAGCCGACGAACAGCCAGCGCCCGGTGCTGGTCGAGATGTCGAGGTTGGCCATGTCCTTGATCAGGTACGACGGGGTGCCGGCCTTCGCCGACTCGACGTAGAGCCCGATGACGGCCGCCAGCATGACCAGACCACCGGCCAAGGAGTAGATCAGGAACTTGACTGCGGCCCGGGCTCGGTCGGGACCGCCCCAGCCGCTGATCAGGAAGTAGATCGGGATCAGGGTGGCTTCGAAGAGGACGTAGAACAAGAACACGTCGGTGGCCGCGAAGACACCTACCGCGAGCCCTTCGAGAGCAAGCATGAAGCTGAAGAACGCTGCCGGACCCCAGCGACCCTCGTCGGCGTCGTGCCAGGAGGCGAGGATCACGATCGGGGTGAGGATCGTGGTCAGCAGGATCAGGGTCAGACCCAGGCCGTCGACGCCGAGGGCGTAGTGCGCGCCGAACGACCTGATCCAGATGTGGTCCTCGGTGAGCTGGAAGCCGCCGCCCGAGTGGTACTGCAGCGCCGTCACGATGCTCAGCACCAGGGTCACCAGTGAGATGCCGAGGGCGAGCTGCCTGGTGAGCAGTGGGTTGGCCCGGGCGGGCACGGCCATCACCAGCAGCGAGCCGACCAGGGGAACGGCCAGGAGAACGGTGAGCCAAGGCATCAGATGTTCACCACCAGGAGCGCGATCAGGACCAGCGCAGCGCCGCCGAGGAACGACAGGGCATAGGAGCGGACGTATCCGTTCTGCGACTGGCGCAAACCACCGGCGAAGGCGGCGAAGGACGTCGCGCTGCCCTCGGCAGCACCGTCGACGACCCCCCTGTCGAAGAGCATCAGGCCCTTGGTGAGCCGGCCGAACGGGCCGACCACCACCCCGTCGTTGAACGCGTCGCCGGTCAGCTCCGCGCGGGCCACCTTGGTGAACACCGAGACCCGCTCCGGTGCGACCACCGGCACCTCACGCTTGCCGACCAGGAACCAGGCGCCCGCGACCCCGACGGCGACCACTACGAGGATCAGCAGGCTCAGCACGAGGGACGGGACCGGCAGGCTCTCGACCGGACGGGTGCCCACCACCGGCGAGAGCCAGTTCACGATCCAGTCGCCGAGCAGCAGCAGGCCGCCGAGGGCCGAGAGCGCGGCCAGCACGATCAGGGGCACCGTCATCACGCTCGGCGACTCGTGCGGGTGAGCCTCCGGCTCCCAACGCCCTCGCCCGTCCGGCTCCGGGGTGAAGAACGTCATCAGCATCAACCGGGTCATGTAGAAGCCGGTGATCCCGGCCCCCACCAACGCGCAGAGTCCGGCCACCCAGTTCTCGGAGAAGGCGGTCTCGATGATCTTGTCCTTGGACCAGAAACCGGAGAAACCGGGGAAGCCGATGATCGCGAGATAACCCATCGCGAACGTCAGGAAGGTGACCGGCATCGCCTTGCGGAGTGCGCCGTAGCGACGCATGTCCACCTGGTCCTCCATGCCGTGCATCACCGAACCGGCGCCGAGGAACATGTTGGCCTTGAAGAACCCGTGGGTGAGCAGGTGGAAGATCGCGAACGCGTAGCCTGCCGGGCCGAGCCCGGCGGCCAGCATCATATAGCCGATCTGGCTCATCGTGGAGCCTGCCAGGACCTTCTTGATGTCGTCCTTGGCGCACCCGATCACGGCCCCGAACAGCAGCGTGATGCTGCCGACCACTACGACGCCGGTCTGCGCGCTGGGGGCGAAGTCGAAGATGAAGTTCGACCGCACGACCAGGTAGACGCCCGCGGTCACCATGGTCGCCGCGTGGATCAGGGCCGAGACCGGCGTCGGGCCCTCCATCGCGTCGAGGAGCCAGGACTGCAACGGGAACTGCGCCGACTTGCCGCAGGCCGCGAGCAGCAGCAGGAAGCCGGTCGCGGTCACCGCCGTCGTCGAGGCGTGCGAGCTGAGGGCGGAGATCCCGGCGAACGACGTCGTGCCGAACGTGGTGAACAGCAGCCCGATCGCCAGCGCCATGCCGATGTCACCGATCCGGTTGACCACGAAGGCCTTCTTGGCCGCGGCTGCCGCGCTCGGCTTGTACTGCCAGAAGCCGATCAGCAGGTACGACGCGAGGCCGACGCCCTCCCAGCCAAGGAACAAACCGACGTAGTCCGCGGCGAGCACCAGGGTGAGCATGGCGGCGACGAAGAGGTTGAGGAAGCAGAAGAACCGCCGCCGCCGTTCGTCGTGCTCCATGTAGCCGATCGAGTAGATGTGGATCAGCCCGCCGACACCGGTGATCAGCAGCAGGAACAGCGCCGACAGCGGGTCGTAGAGCACGTCGAGCTGCACGTGGTAGTTCCCGGCGTCGAACCAGGTCCACAGGTGCTGGCCCACCGAGCGGTCTCCCGCACCTCGGCCGAGCAGCGAGAAGAACAGGACCACGCTGAGCACGAAGGACAGCAGCACCGTGGCGCAGCCGAGCAGGTGTCCCCAGCGGTCGGTGCGCCGGCCCCCGACCAGCAGGACCACGGCGCCGAACGCGGGCAGCGCGATGACCAGCCACAGCAGGCTGAACACGCCGCTCGCGCCGGCGGGCGCCACCACCGGGACGGAGGCGTGCAGCAGGGATGATGTCAACACGTGTGGCACCTCAGTACTTCAGCAGGCTCGCGTCGTCGACCGAGGCCGAGCGGCGGGTGCGGAAGATGGTCATGATGATGGCAAGCCCCACCACGACCTCGGCGGCGGCCACGACCATCACGAAGAAGGCCGCGATCTGCCCGTCGAGGGTGCCGTTGACCCGGGCGAAGGTGACCAGGGCGAGGTTGCTCCCGTTGAGCATCAGCTCGATGCACATGAAGATCACGATGGCGTTGCGCCGGACCAGCACGCCGATGGCACCGATCGAGAACAGGATCGCCGAGAGCACGATGAAGGGGGTGGGATTCACTGTCCCTGCCTTCCGTAGGTCGCCGAGTCGGTGCTGGAGTCCGGGCTGGAGTCCGGGTCGGTGACGTCGGGCTCGCCGCTCAGGTCCTCACTCGTCGCCGCGTTGAGCCCGATGACGTCGTACGCCGGAGCCGTGCGGACCGTACCGCGTGCCGACAGCACCCGCGACACCGACGACTCCGCGGCCGTGCCGTCGGGAA
>JBBSVL010000262.1:0-4482 GCA_038233595.1 Propionibacteriales bacterium
CAGCACGACCGCGAAGCCGGCCAGGATCAGGATCCCGTTGCTGTAGGCGAGCCGGTCGCCGCGCGACCCGAGCGCCCGCGGCATCCAGCCGTCCCTGGCGAGGATCGAGGCAAGCACCGGGAACCCGTTGAAGGCCGTGTTGGCCGCCAGGATCAGGATGATCCCGGTCATCGCGACGACGAAGTAGAAACCGGGCGAGAAGTTGTTGAACACCGCGCGCGCGATCTGGGCGATCACTGTGTGCTGGGAGTAGTTGAGCGGCAACGGATGACCGCCGGCGTCCCGCAGCCGCGCGAAGGCTGCCGTGTCGTTCGGGTCGACGTACCTCAGCCCCATGTTGCGCGCCAGGATGATGATGCTGAGCAGCATCGTGACCGCGATCGAGCCGAGCAGGAACAGTGTGGTCGCCGCGTTCTTGCTCTTCGGCTTGCGGAAGGCGGGCACGCCGTTGGAGATCGCCTCGACGCCGGTGAGCGCCGCACACCCAGAGGAGAACGCTCGCGCCAGCAGGAAGACCAGGGCCAGCTGGCTCAGGTTGCCGCCGTAGCCGGGTGCCGGCTGGATCGTGAGGCTGGCGCTCTCCACGTCGGGCAGGTTGCCGCCGATCGCCCGGATGCCGGCGAAGACCGCCATCCCGATCACCCCGATCATGAAGCCGTACGTCGGGATCGCGAACAGCGAGCCGGACTCACGCACCCCGCGCAGGTTCATCGCGGCGAGCAGCAGGACCAGGCCGCTGGCAATGGGAGTCGGGTGGTCGTGCACGAACCCGATCGCCGAACCGATGTTCTGCACACCCGAGGACACCGACACCGCCACGGTCAGCACATAGTCGACGAGCAACGCGCTCGCCACCGTCACGCCGGCGTTCTTGCCGAGGTTGACCGTGGCCACCTCATAGTCACCGCCACCACTGGGGTAGGCGTGCACGGTCTGCCGGTAGGACGCGACGACGGTGAGCATCACCAGCGCGACGGCGATCCCGATCTTCCAGCTGAAGGCGTAGGCTGAGACTCCCGCGATCGAGAGCATGATGAAGACCTCGTCGGGGGCGTAGGCAACCGAGGAGAGTGCGTCACTGGCGAACACGGGCAGCGCGATGCGCTTGGAAAGAAGAGTCTCGCCGAGCTGGGAGCTGCGGAGCTTGCGCCCCAGCAGGATCCGCTTCGAGACATTACCGACACCCACGTGGGGCAACGCTAGAGCACCGCGGCCAGTAGTGGACCCGGACCGGCACCTTGACCTAGTAACGTTCCTGATCGTGCATGTCGTAATCATGGGTTGTGGGCGGGTCGGCTCGACGCTGGCCCGCAGTCTCGAGGACCGAAACCACACCGTCAGCGTGATCGACTCCGAGCCTGACGCGTTCCGCCGGCTGGGTCCGACGTTCAACGGCACCAAGGTCACCGGCTACGGGTTCGACCAGGCGGTTCTGACCGAGGCGGGCATCGAGCGTGCCGACGCCTTCGCTGCGGTCAGCAGCGGCGACAACTCCAACATCATCGCCGCGCGGGTGGCCCGCGAGACCTTCGGTATCCAGTCCGTCGTCGCCCGCATCTACGACCCCGGTCGCGCCGAGGTCTACCAGCGGCTGGGCATCACCACCGTCGCCACCGTCAAGTGGACGGCGGACCAGATGCTGCGCCGGCTGCTGCCCGCCGGCGCCGAGCCGGACTTCCGCGACCCCTCCGGCACGATCCGCGTCGACCAGGTGCCGGCGCCCGAGCCATGGGTGGGCGAGCGAACCGTCACCCTCCAGGACCAGACCCGTGCCCGGATCGCCTGGATCGACCGGTTGGGCGAAGGCATCCTCTCCACGCGCGAGTCGGTGATCCAGGAGGGTGACCGCTTGCACGTGGTGATGCGCGAGGACGAGGCCGCCCGCGTCTACGCGGTCCTGGAGAAGGGTCCGGAGGCCGAATAGATGCGCGTAGCCATCGCCGGGGCCGGTGCCGTCGGCCGGTCCATCGCCAGTGAGCTGATCGGCAACGGTCACCAGGTCCTGCTCATCGACAAGGACCCGTCCTCGATCAAGCCCGACCGGGTGCCGGACGCCGACTGGCTGCTGGCCGACTCGTGTGAGCTGTCCTCCCTGGAGGAGGCCCGGCTGCAGCACTGTGACGTCGTCATCGCCGCGACCGGTGACGACAAGGCCAACCTGGTCACCTCGTTGCTGGCCAAGACCGAGTTCGGGGTGCCGCGCACGGTCGCCCGGGTCAACCACCCCAACAACGAGTGGCTGTTCACCGAGGCCTGGGGCGTCGACGTGAACGTCTCCACCCCGCGGATCATGTCGTCCCTGGTCGAGGAGGCCGTCACCGTCGGTGACCTGGTCCGGCTGTTCACCTTCCGCCACGGCGACGCGAACCTGGTCGAGATGACGCTGCCGGCCGACTCGCCGTACGTCGGGAAGCCGGCCGGGCTGATCCCGTTGCCGGAGAACTGCGCGCTGGTCACGATCCTGCGTGACGGCCAGGTCTACGTGCCCGACCAGGAGCAGCCGGTCGAGTCCGGGGACGAGCTGTTGTTCGTCGTGGCCTCAGACGCCGAGGACGCCCTCGAACGGGTCCTGGCTCCGGGAGAGCACAAGTAGGGTTTCGAGACGGGCGCAGGGCGCCCTCCTCAACCACCGTCCGAGACGACGGGCGCGCGCATCGGAGTGCTGTTGCGGGAGAGCAGCCAGACCATGGCCGCGAGCACCGCCACCTGCAGTGGCCAGCCCATCACCAGCTTCGTTGCGCCGAGAGCGGCGATGGCCCCGCTGCGGCCCATGCTCCCGTTGTGCCCGGCGAGGTAGAGCGGTCCCTGGACCAGCACCCGCAGCACGCACGGGGCGGCGAGCAGCCAGGTCAGCCGACCGCAGAGCCTGACCACCTGTGGGTCCGAGCGCCAGCCCGTCGGGTCTCCGGTGACGCTGCCGACGATGAACCCGACCAGTGGCCAGCGGGTCAGGACGCTGAGCACCATCAGGGCCGCGTAACCGGCGTTGTAGAGCAGGCCGGGCAGGAAGTAGGCCAGCGCCTGGTCACTGGCGTCGCCCCCGCCACGGGCGGCGCGCCAGGCGAACAGGGCACCGAGCCCGATGCCGACGAACGCGTTGAGCACGAACTGCGGTGTCGAGTGCTGCACCAGGCGTACGACGAGCAGCACCGCCGCCGCCGCGACGCTCACGACCAGGGCCGTACGCAGGTCGTGCCCGACCAGGAACACGACCGTGAACATCGCTGTCGGTACTGCGGCCTCGGCCATCCCACGCACCCCACCCAGGGCGGCGCCCAGCTGGTGCCGGACGGCGGCCTCCACGGTGCGGGAGTCGACCGGTGGCTTCGGGTCAGGATCGGTCACGGGGTCAGGACTTCTTCAGCTCATAGCGCGGGTTGTACATGATCCGCTCGGAGTCGTGGACCCCGATCCGGCCCTGGACCCGGATCGTCCGGCCCGGGAAGATGCCGGCGATCCGACGTCGCCCCAGCCACAGGACGGTGATCGAGCCGGAACCGTCGTACAGCTCAGCCTCAAGGGCCGGGACGCCACCCCGCGGTCGCAGCGTGACGCTCTTCAGCGTTCCCTGGATCACCACGACCTCGCGGTCGGGGGCGTCGGCGATGCACAGCAGACCGGCCTTCTCGGTGGTGCGCTGCAGGTCACGGGCCTCGTCGCGGGAGTGGCTGGCCCAGCGGCTGAGGCCCTCACGAAGACGGCCCTTGGAGTCGGACATGTGACCAGCCTAGGTGGTCGTCGATCCGGCTCAGACCCGCTCGGCACCGGGAGGCAGGGTGAGCGGCAGCGACTCGCCGGGCGGCATCGCACCCGCGCCACGTCGTACGACGGTGCTGCGGATCGCGTCCTCCCAGATGCCCGCCTGCTCCGGCTCGATCGCCGGGAGGCCGAGCAGGGTGGCGCGCAGGAACCAGCGCGGTCCATTGCAGCCGATCACCCGTGAGGGTTGAGTGGCCGCCTCGCCATCGGGTGTGGTCACCGGGACCATGCAGACCAGCTCCGTGCCGAAGTCACCCTCCCGCTCGGTGGCCGTGCCGCCGTGGCGTGCGGTCTCCGAGGCGATCTGCGGCCGGACCTCCCCCCACAGGTCACCACCGCGGCGGGAGGCGAACGGACGAAGCTCGAGGGCGCCGTCCTCGCCCGCCAGCAGCACGGCCAGGACCGTCCCACTCTCCTCGTCGACCTGGAGCCTCAGGTCGATCCCCTCGGGCGGCGGTGCTACGAGCAGCCCGCCGAGGTCGATGTGGTCGGCGAAGCTGGCGTCGTCCTCGAGATCGAGGTCGTCGGCGTCGAGGGGACCGTGGGCGAGCGGCGCCTCGTCGACCGGCTCATCCGTGGTCGCCTCGTTGGTCGGGTCGACCTCCGCCTTGCGACGCAGCCTCACTGGTCCTCCTCCGCGATGCTCGATCTGCTCGGTCCGAAGCCTCCGGTGGAACCGTAGCCCCCGGCGCCCCGCGCGGACTCGGGCAGGTCGTCCACCGC
>JBBSVL010000263.1:0-4479 GCA_038233595.1 Propionibacteriales bacterium
CGCCGGCGGCTGGCCGAGCCGGTCGACCGGCCACTGCTTGCGAACCTGGTCGTGGTTGCCGCCGATGCCGCCGGAGGTCACGATCACGGCTTGCGCGGCGTACTCGAAGTCGCCCGTCTCCTCGCGGCTGGAGGCCTTGCCGCGCGTCACCGGGTCGCCCGCGAGAAGCGCGCCACGGACGCCGGTGACCGCACCGGCTGTCTTTGTCAAGCTGTCGACGCGGTGCCGGAAGCCGAACGTGACCAGCCCCTTGGCAACCCCTTCACGCACCCGGCGCTCGAAGGGAGCGACCACGCCCGGCCCGGTGCCCCAGGTCAGGTGGAAGCGAGGCACCGAGTTTCCGTGACCACCGGCGCGGCCGTCGCCACGCTCGGCCCAGCCGACCACCGGGAAGATGCGCAAGCCCTGGTCGTGCAGCCACTGCCGTTTCTCGCCGGCAGCGAACGCGACGTAGGCCTCGGCCCACTGCCGCGGCCAGTGGTCGCTCTCCCGGTCGAACTGGGCGCTGCCGAACCAGTCCTGCAGGGCCAGGTCGTAGGAGTCCTTGATCCCCAGCCGGCGCTGCTCGGGCGTGTCCACGAGGAACAGTCCACCCAAGGACCAGAACGCCTGCCCCCCGAGGCTCTGCTCCCCCTCCTGGTCGAGCAGCAGCACGGACTTGCCGGCGTCGACCAGCTCGGCGGTGGCGACCAGTCCGGCGAGGCCGGCTCCGACGACGATGACGTCTGCATCCATGTCGCTGATCCTCGCACTGACCTAGGGTTCGAGCCTCAGGAACCGATCGGAGACCCTATGCGCCACGGAGTCGTGCTGTTCACCAGCGACCGCGGCATCACACCGGCGCAGGCCGCGAGGGCGGCGGAGGACGCCGGCTTCGACACGTTCTACGTGCCCGAGCACACCCACATCCCGGTACGTCGTACCACTGCGCACCCCGGCACCGGCGACGAGACGCTGCCCGACGACCGCTACAGCCGGACCCTCGACCCGTGGGGTCACTGGCGACCGCGGCGGCGGTGACCTCGCGGATCCGGCTCGGTACCGCGCTGTCGCTGCCGGTCGAGTCCGACCCGATCACGCTGGCCAAGTCGATCGCCACCCTCGACCACCTCTCCGGAGGTCGGGTCACGATCAGTGCCGGTTTCGGCTGGAACACCGACGAGCTCGACGACCACCACGTCCCGGCCGACCAGCGGCGCACCGTGCTACGGGAGCACGTCGAGGCGATGCGGGCACTGTGGACCCAGGCGGAGGCGTCGGACCGAAGACGTTTGCGCGGATCGCGAGGAGCGTCGACGGCTGGATGACCACGCCGCTGGAGACCGGGATCGGCGCCAAGACTGACCTGCTCCGCCGGGCGTGGGCCGACGCGGGACGGGACGGCTCGCCCCAGATCCATGTGCTGGCCACGTCCAGGCTCACGCCGGAGCTGCTCGCCGAGTGGACCGACGCCTGGGTGACCGACGCGATCTGGGGCCTCCCGGACAAGTCGGCCGACGAGGTCGTCGCGTCCCTGGGTCGGCAGGCGGCGCGGCTCGGTCTCTGACCCTCAGATCAGCCGCTTGAACAGCGGCATCGGGGCGTGCCGCATCACCACACTGAGCGGGGCCCAGGGCAGCGGAGGCACGAAGGCGTGGTCCTTCTCCTTCTCGATCGCGGCGACCATCGCCCGCACCCCCTTCTCCGTGGAGGCCATCAGCGGGGCGTGCTGCCCGGAGCTGTCGTTCATCTCCGAGGCGATGTAGCCGGGGTAGAGCACGGTGAACTTGACCGGGGTCCCGTGGAACTCCGCGCGCAGACCCTCGGTCAGGTGCGCCACGCCCGCCTTCGTCGCGGCGTACGTCGTCAGGGTCTTGGGCAGCCCACGGACGGCAGACATCGAGCTGATCATCACGAAGTGGCCGCTGTTCTGGGCCCGGAAGATCTCCATCGCTGCCTCGGACTGGCACAGGGCCGCCACGAAGTTGGTCATCGCGGTCTGCTTGTTGGCTTCGTAGCTCCCGGTGCCGATGCGGGCACCCTTGCCGACCCCGGCGTTGACCACGATCCGGTCGATGGTGCCGAAGTCGGCCTGGAAGCCCCGGAACACCTCGAAGACCTGGTCGTCGTCGGTGACGTCGAGCCGACGGATCTCCACCCGCCGGTCGGGGTGCCGGCCCAGGATCTCGGTCCGGAGCGCCTCGAGCTTGTCCATCCGGCGGGCACACAGCGCCAGGTCGTGCCCGAGAGCGGCGAACTGTCGCGCCATCTCCTCGCCGAGCCCCGCGCTCGCACCGGTGATCAGGGTCGTCTTCGTCATGCGACCCACTCTTCCATCGCCGAGCCGGCGTCTCAGCGGTAGGTCACCAGCGGGGGGGTGGGCTCGAGGTGCGTGTGCTCGTTGAAGGACACCAGGGTCAGCCCGCGCCGGCCGGTGACCACCTTGGTCACCCCGGAGTTGACGCAGACCGGGTTCAGCCGACGCCAGAGCAGCACCTGTTCCGCGGCCCCCAGCTCGGCGCCGACCAGGGATGCGGTTGCCCAGGACATCGGGCCGCCCGAGGTGAGCACCAGGGCGGTGCCCGACCCCACCGCCTCGGTCGTACGACGAAGTGCGTCGGCCACGCGACCGGTGAAGCCCGTGAACGGCTCGGCGTAGTCGGCGTCGTGGTCACCGCCGGTCCAGCGGTCGGTGGCCTCCTCGAACCAGGCCTGGAACTCCGCCTTCGACGGCTCTCGTCCCTCGAAGGGCGAGGGCACCTGCGCCAGCATCGCGAGGTGGTCGAACTCGTCCCAGCCCGCATCCACCGATGGCTCCGGGCCGGCCTGGCCCGCCATGCCCGCCATGCCTTCTAGGACCCCCGACGCCGTCTCCCGGTGCCGACGCATCGTGCCGTGCACGACCAGGGAGGGTGTCACACCGCGAGCGGCCAACGCGCGGCCGAGCAGCCGGGACTGCTCCCAGCCGGTCTCGGAGAGCACGTCGTAGTCGTCGGCACCCCAGGACGCCTGCCCGTGCCGGACCAGCAGCAGCTGCCCCATCAGCCCCGCCTCACAAGGTCCCGGTGATGATCGCGTGGCAGCGGGTCTCGAGGTACTCCGCGGCGGGTCCGAAGCGGGCGTAGGCCTCGTTGCTGGTCTGCTTGTGGAAGTAGCGGTAGAAGATCTGCTGGGAGATCACCGCCAGCCGGAACAGGCCGTAGACCTCGTAGAACCGCCACTGCTCCGGCGTCACCGAGTAGCCCATCGCGTCGCAGTAGTAGTCGACCACCGCGGCCCGCGACAGCATCCCGGCAAGGTGCGTCGGCTGCCGGCGGAACAGCTGGAAGAACTCGTCGTCGTCGTCGCGTACCCAGTAGGCCAACGTGCCACCGAGGTCCATCAGCGGGTCGCCGAGGGTGGCCATCTCCCAGTCGAGGACACCGACCACCTGCGTCGGGTCGGCCCGGTCCAGCACCAGGTTGTCGAAGCGGAAGTCGTTGTGGATCACGCAGTTCGCGACGTCCTCGGGCTGGTGCTCGTCGAGCCACGACATCACCGTCTCGCTCAGCTCGACGCGGTCGGGGCCGATGTCGTCGGTGCGCGCGTTGCGGTAGCGGGTCGACCAACCGTCGACCTGACGACGGACGTAGCCCGCACCCTTCCCCAGCGCACTCAGGTCGGCGGAGGACGCGGGGTCGATCCGGTGCAGCCCGATCAGTACGTCGAGTGCGTTGGTGCACAACCGGTGCACGCCGGCCTGGTCCAGGTCGACCGAGGCCGGGAGGTCGCGGCGCGGGATGATCCCGTCGATGCGCTCCATCACGTAGAAGTCCGAGCCGATCACCGACTGGTCCGAGCAGATGGCGACCATGTCGGCGACCAGGCCGAACGGCTCCTTCAGGGCGGCCTGGATCCGGTACTCACGACCCATGTCGTGGGCGCCCTTGGCCTTGCGCCCGCTCGGCGGCCGCCGCAGGATCAGGTCCCGGCCCGGCGTACGCATCGAGTAGGTCAGGTTGGACGCACCACCGGCGAACTGCTGCACCTGCACCGGCTCACCGATCTCCACGCCCTGCCCGGAGAGCCAGGCGGACACCGCAGCGACGTCGAACGCGTCCTCCGGGCGCACCTCCGAGGCGCTCTCGATCGGCTCACTCACCTCGCGCGGCCTCCTCAAGTTTGGCCACCTGCGCCCGCATCACCGCGTCGTACGCCGGCCGGTCGTCCAGCTTGAGCGCGTAGGCCTGCCGGGCGGCCTGGTCGGGCAGGATCACGTCGGCGCCGTCCGCCATCCCCTTGAGCACCGCGGCGGCGATGTCGTCGGCGCTGACCGGTGAGGCCTCGACCAGCTTGCCCACCACGGCCGTTAGGGCAGGGTCGGGACCCTGCGCGGACGCCATCAGGTTGGTCCGGAAGTACGACGGGCAGACAGCGGCCGCCGTGATCCCGTGGCCGGCCAGTTCGTGCCCGATCGTCTCGGTGAACGCCACCACTCCTGCCTTGACCGCGTTGTAAGAG
>JBBSVL010000264.1:0-4464 GCA_038233595.1 Propionibacteriales bacterium
GCGCTGTCGAACACCACACTCGGCGTCCTGATGGCCACGATCAACTCCTCGATCGTGATCATCTCGCTCCCGGCGATCTTCCGTGGCATCGCGCTGGACCCGCTCCAGCCCGGCAACGTGAGCTACCTGCTGTGGATCATCATGGGCTTCCTGGTGGTCTCCGCGGTGCTGGTGGTGACCCTCGGCCGGCTCGGTGACATGTACGGCCGGGTGAAGGTCTACAACATCGGCTTCGTGGTCTTCACCGCCTTCTCGATCCTGCTCTCGGTCGACCCCTACACGGGCGGCACCGGTGCGATGTGGCTGATCGTGGGCCGCGTCGGCCAGGGCGTCGGCGGCGCCATGCTGTTCGCCAACTCCACCGCCATCCTCACCGACGCCTTCCCCTCCCGCCAGCGCGGCATGGCGCTGGGCATCAACCAGGTCGCCGCCATCGCCGGCTCCTTCCTCGGCCTGATCATCGGCGGCCTGCTCTCGGAGTGGCACTGGCGCGCGGTGTTCTGGGTGAGCGTGCCGATCGGGATCCTCGGCACCATCTGGAGCTACCGGTCCCTGGTCGAGCTGGGCGAACGACGCGGATCCAGGCTCGACATCCCGGGCAACCTGAGCTTCGCCCTCGGGCTCACCGCGCTGCTGGTCGCGATCACCTACGGCATCCAGCCCTACGGCAGCCACTCCACCGGCTGGACGAACCCGTGGGTGCTCGCCGGGATCATCGGCGGTGTCGCGCTGCTGGTCCTCTTCGTCGTGGTCGAGTCGAAGGTGGCCAACCCGATGGTCTCGCTCGGCCTGTTCAAGATCCGGGCGTTCAGCCTGGGCAACGTGGCCGGCCTGATGGCCTCCGTGGGCCGGGGCGGCCTGCAGTTCATGCTGATCATCTGGCTGCAGGGCATCTGGCTGCCGCTGCACGGCTTCGCCTACGAGTCCACTCCCCTGTGGGCCGGCATCTACCTGCTGCCGCTGACCCTGGGCTTCCTGGTGTCCGGTCCCGTCTCGGGCGCGCTCTCCGACCGGTACGGAGCCCGCTTGTTCGCCACTGGCGGGCTGTTCGTGGTCGCGCTCACGTTCGTGGCCCTGCTGCTGATCCCGGTGGATTTCAGCTACTGGGAGTTCGCGGTGATCCTGGCCATCAACGGCATCGGCTCGGGGTTGTTCTCCGCCCCCAACACCACCGCAATCATGAACTCGGTGCCGGCGCACGAGCGAGGGGCCGCGTCCGGGGTCCGAGGGACGGTGTTCAACTCCGGGTCGGCGCTGTCGATCGGCGTCTTCTTCTCGCTGATGATCGTCGGACTGGCCAACGTGCTGCCCACCAGCCTGTTCGAGGGCCTGACTGCGCAGGGCGTCCCGGCCCATGTCGCGCACCAGGTCGCCGGTCTGCCACCGGTGGGATCGCTGTTCGCCTCGTTCCTCGGATACAACCCGATCCAGTCGCTGCTCGGCCCCTCGGGCACCCTCAAGAGCCTCCCGAAGACCAACGTCGACACCCTCACCGGTAAGGAGTTCTTCCCACACCTGATGTCCGGGCCGTTCCATCACGGTCTGGTGATCGTCTTCACCGCCGCCACCATCATGACGCTGATCGGGGCGGTGGCCTCCTGGTCGCGGGGAGCCCGCTACGTCCATGACGACCTGGTCGACCAAACCAGTGACCAGACCAGTGGGCAAGCCAGTGTCTGAGCCGGTGACCGAGCCGGTGACCGATCCGCTGGACGCGACCCGGTTGTACCTGGCGCTCGGCCGGATCAGCCGGGCCGTGCGCCGCGACGCCACAGCCGGGCAGGTCGGGCACGGTGCGCTCAGCGTGCTGGCCACCCTCACCGCCGACGGACCGCAACGGCTCGGTGCGCTGGCCGCCACGGAGGGCATCAGTCCGCCGTCGGTGACCCGGATCGTCGGCTCCCTCGAGGACGCCGGCTACCTCCGTCGTACGACGGACCCCGATGACGGGCGGGTGTGCATCGTCGAGGCGACCGACACCGGCCGCGACCTGGTGCTAGCTGGTCGCGGCGAGAAGATGGCAGCCCTCGCATCTCGTATCGGGCGGCTCACCCCGCAGGAACGAGCGGCCCTCGGAGCAGCGCTGACGGCACTGGAGCAGCTCAGCCTCGACGACTGACGGTGGTTCCGCAAGCGCCCCTGAGGGTCGCCGACCTCCGGCACCCTCAGCGCTTGCGTGAGCCCTTCCGCTTGACCGGCACGTGCATCACGAGGACGCCGTTCTCGTCCCGCTCGTCGTCCCCGTCACCCCCATCGTCCCCGTCAGCGGCGGCCGACTCGTCAGGCGCGGTCGCGACGGCATCCGGTGCGCCATCCACGGCGGGGACGCCGACCGGCGGACCCGCCGCCCGGCGCGCCGAACGACGCCGGGTGGTGACCACAGTCGGCTGGGCCGGTTCACGCGGAGCGATGAGCGGCTCCGGTTCGGCGTCGTCGGGTGCCGTCGGGGTGACCCCGCTCCCGGCGTACAGCTCGGTGCCGTCAACGGTCGGGCCCGCGCTGTCCGCCGTCACCGGCGTCGCAAGGGCGCTGTCCTCGGCCGTGTCGGGTGTCAGCTGCTCGGTCTGGGTGTCGTCCTTCCCGTCGAGCGGCGGGCGGTTGGCGTTCTCCGCCCGGGCGACCGCGGCGACGTCCTTCGGTGACGGTGCGGACGGGTGCCCGTTGCCCGAGCGAGAGCTCCCACTGCCGTCGCTGCTCGAGTCGCTCCCGGAGCGGCCGCGGCCGCCGCGACCCCGACGACCGCCGCGGCGGTCGTCGTCGTCCATCTTGGTGCTGGGCTCGATCGGGTGGTCATGAGTGGTCAGTCCGCGGCCGTTGCAGTGCGCGCAGTCCTCGCTGAATGCCTCGAGCAGCCCAGTGCCGATCCGCTTGCGGGTCATCTGCACCAGGCCGAGCGAGGTGACCTCCGCCACCTGGTGCCTGGTGCGGTCGCGGCCCAGGCACTCGACCATCCTGCGCAGCACGAGGTCGCGGTTGGACTCCAGCACCATGTCGATGAAGTCGATGACGATGATTCCGCCGATGTCGCGCAGCCGGAGCTGGCGGACGATCTCCTCCGCGGCCTCCAGGTTGTTCTTGGTGACCGTCTCCTCCAGGTTGCCCCCGGAGCCGGTGAACTTCCCGGTGTTGACGTCAACCACGGTCATCGCCTCGGTGCGGTCGATGATCAGCGATCCGCCCGAAGGCAGCCACACCTTGCGATCCAGGCCCTTGGCGATCTGCTCGTCGAGCCGGTACGACGCGAACAGGTCGGTGCCGTCGTGGTCCTCGGGCCGGTAGCGCTCCAGGCGCTCCTGCAGGTCGGGCGCGACATGGTTGACGTAGCTCTCCACCAGGTCCCAGGCGTCGCCACCTTGGACCACGAGCTTGGCGAAGTCCTCGGTGAACAGGTCCCGGACGACCTTCAGGGTCAGGTCGGGCTCGCCGTACAACAGCTGGGGGGACTGGCCGGCCTTGACCTTGGCCTCGATGTCGCCCCAGCGGGCGGTCAGCCGCTCGACGTCCTGGGTGAGCTCTTCCTCGGTGGCACCCTCGGCCGCCGTCCGCACGATCACGCCCGCGGTGTCGGGGACGATCTCCTTGAGCAGGGTCTTGAGCCGGGTGCGCTCGTTGTCCGGCAGCTTGCGCGAGATGCCGCTGGTGGTGCCGTCGGGCACGTAGACCAGGAACCGCCCGGGCAGGCTGACCTGGCTGGTGAGCCGGGCACCCTTGTGACCGATCGGGTCCTTGCTGACCTGCACCAGCACCGGCTGGCCGGACTTCAGGAACGACTCGATCTTGCGCGGCTGGTTGTCCTTGGCACCCAGCGAGGTCCAGTTGACCTCGCCGGCGTACAGGACCGCGTTGCGGCCCTTGCCGATGTCGATGAACGCCGCCTCCATGGATGGCAGCACGTTCTGCACCCGGCCGAGGTAGACGTTGCCGATCAGCGAGGTCTGGGACTCGCGGGCGACGTAGTGCTCGACGAGCACCTTGTCCTCGAGCACGCCGATCTGGGTCAGGTCGTCGCGCTGCCGGATCACCATCACCCGGTCGACAGCCTCGCGACGGGCCAGGAACTCGGCCTCGCTCACGATCGGGGCCCGGCGCCGGCCTGCTTCGCGGCCTTCACGGCGACGCTGCTTCTTGGCTTCCAGCCGGGTCGACCCGCTCAGGGCCGTGATCTCGTCCTCGGGGTTTCGGGTCTTGCGGACCCTGGTGACCGTCTTATCGGGGTCATCTGAGCCGCCCCCACCTTCGTCACCGGAACGTCGCCGGCGTCGGCGGCGACGGCTGGCCGTGGACGACGAACCAGCCTCCTCGCCGTCGCGGTCACCGTTTTCATCACCGTTCTGGTCACCGGACTGCTTGCCCGGGTCGCTGGCCGCGGACTCGTTGCTCTCGGTCTCGTCGTCCTCGCCGTTGCCCTTGCGACGGCGCCGACCACCGCGGCGGCGCGGACGCCGCTTGGTGCCCGAGTCGTCA
>JBBSVL010000265.1:0-4418 GCA_038233595.1 Propionibacteriales bacterium
CATCTCACGAGGGGCGGGCGACCACGCTCGACATCGTCTCGCAGACCGCCGAGCAGGTGTTCATCCCGCTGACCGTGGGCGGCGGCATCTCCAGCGTCGCGGACGTCGACCGGCTGCTGCGCGCGGGTGCGGACAAGGTCGCGGTGAACACCGCCGCGATCCACCGCCCGGAGCTGGTCGCCGAGATCGCCGACCGGTTCGGAAACCAGGTGCTGGTCCTCTCCGTCGACGCCCGCCGCGCCCCGGGTACGCCGTCGGGCTTCGAGGTGACCACGCACGGCGGCCGGAAGAGCGCCGGGCTCGATGCCGTCGAGTGGGCCAGCAGGTCGGCCATGTTGGGAGCGGGGGAGATCCTGCTCAACGCGATGGACGCCGACGGCACCACGGACGGCTTCGACCTCGAGCTGATCCGGCTGGTCCGCGCCGAGGTGAGCATCCCGGTGGTCGCCAGCGGGGGAGCGGGTGCCGTCGAGCACTTCCCGCCTGCGGTCGAGGCCGGCGCCGACGCCGTACTCGCCGCCACGGTGTTCCACTTCGCCACCCTGCGGATCGGCGACGTCAAGCACACCCTGGCGGAGGCTGGGTTCCCCGTCCGCTGACAAATGTCACCCCGGGCTCGTGATGAGTGGTCCAGACGTGCGGGGCCGCGTTCGACCAGTCTGGGGACATGACGATCGACACGACCACAGCACACGCGGCCGTACGGCGTGCCTCGGGATCACCACTACCTGCGGTGCAGCTGAGTGGCGTGACCAAGGACTTCGGCAGGGTGCACGCCGTCCGCGGCATCGACCTCGAGCTCGAGCAGGGCGAGGTGGTTGCCTTCCTCGGCCCGAACGGCGCCGGCAAGACCACCACGATCGACATGATCCTCGGGCTCACCCGCCCGACCAGCGGTGACGTCGAGGTCTTCGGGATGGAGCCCCGCGCGGCCATCTCCCGGGGCCTGGTCGCTGCGGTGATGCAGACCGGCGGGCTGCTCAAGGACCTGACCGTTCGCGAGACCGTGCAGTACACCGCGAGCCTCTTCGCCGACTCGAAGCCCGTGACGGAGGTGCTGCAGAGCGCCGGCATCACCGCCATCGCCGACCGCAAGGTGGCCAAGTGCTCCGGTGGCGAGCAGCAACGGCTGCGCTTCGCGATGGCGCTGCTCTCCGACCCCGCCCTGTTGCTGCTCGACGAGCCGACCACCGGCATGGACGTCGAAGGGCGGCGGAGCTTCTGGAGCTCGATCCGCGTGGACGCCGAGCAGGGCCGCACGGTGCTCTTCGCCACCCACTACCTCGAGGAGGCCGACCAGTACGCCGACCGGATCATCCTGGTCAGCGGGGGCAGGATCGTCGCGGACGGCACCGGGAGCGAGATCAAGTCCCTGGCTGCCGGACGCACCGTCCGCGTGACGCTCGAGGACGCCGACGTGTCCGCACTGTCCGCCCTTGAGGGGGTCGACAGCGTGGAGGTGCGCGGCGAACAGGTCTTCGTACACGCCAAGGACAGCGACGCGGTCGCGCGGTACTTCCTCACCGAGACCGGCGCCCGCGACCTGGAGATCACCTCCCGGGGGCTCGAGGACGCCTTCCTCAGCCTCACCGGCCAAGGCGGCGACGACACCGAAGGAGAGAGCCAGTGAGCACCGTCTCGAACGTCTCCCGCATCGACCCGAGCACCCGCAGGGTGCCCCCGATGGGAGGCTTCAGCCTGAAGGTCCTCGCCATCGAGCTGAAGCGGATGCTGCGCAACCGGCGCACGATCATCTTCACCCTGGTGATGCCGGTCGTGCTCTACCTGATCATCGGTTCCAGCAGCCAGTACTCCTCCGAACGGGTCGGCAACGGCAACACCTCGGCGTACATCCTGATCAGCATGGCGACCTACGGGTCGGTCCTCGCCGCAACGAGCGGGGGTGCCATGGTCGCCACCGAACGCGCCCTGGGCTGGTCGCGGCAGCTCCGGCTGACCCCGCTGACGCCGGTCGCCTACATCGCGATCAAGTCCTGCGTCGCCCTCGCCCTCGGCCTGGGCTCCGTGCTCGCCGTGAACGTGATCGGCGCACTCGGCGGCAAGGCCGAGATGCCGCTGTACGTGTGGGTCTCCGGTGCGGCGATCGCGTGGCTCGGATCGATCGTGTTCGGTGCCTTCGGGCTCTTCATGGGCTACCTTCTGCCGAGCGAGAACGTGATGCAGGTCCTCGGTCCGCTGATGGCCGGCCTGGCCGCGATCGGGGGACTGTGGTTCCCGATCGACGCGCACTCGGTGCTCGGGCACATCTCGGCGGTGACGCCGATCTACGGCTTGGCGAACTTCGCGCGGTGGCCGCTGGTCGGCGGGTCCCTGCACCTGGTGTGGCTGGTCAACCTGGTCGCCTGGCTGGGGCTCTTCGTTGCCGGCGCCGCGTGGCGGATGAGCAAGGACACCGCGCGCGTCTGAGCGCGGCTAGCGTGAGCGTTATGAGCGAGCAGCCCGCGAGCGCGCGGCAGAGCGTCTGGGGTCCACCGAGCGAGGGCCCCAGCCGCTTCGGCCTGTTCTTCATCGCGATCTGGACGTTGTTCCTCTACCAGCCCCTCCACGCCGGCTGGAACCACCGCGGCACGGTCAGCGGCTGGGTCGGGATCCTCGGCACGCTGCTGTTCGCCGCCTGGTACCTCTCCCTCTTCGTCCGGCGCCGGCACCAGCTCCGCCAGGGCGAGGTGCGGGCCCAGCTGGAGCGCGGGCTGGTGGGTGTCGGTGTCGGCGTGGTCCTGGCGGTCGTCGTCTGCGTCGCTGTCGGACAGTCCGGCACCGCCACCGCGGTCTACCTCTGCGTGCTGTGCGCGATGACGTTGCCGAACCCGTGGGCGATCCCGTTCGCGGGGGGCACTGCGGCAGCGTTCTATGCGGCGGGTTTCCTGGTCCCCGGCTGGACCCCGGATCCGAGTCTGTTGCTGAGCATGGCCGCTGCCACGTTGGCCGTCTGGGGCATCCAGATGACGATGATGCGCAACGCCGAGCTGCTGGTCGCCACCGACGAGAACCGCCGGCTGGCCGTCTCTGAGGAACGCAACCGGTTCGCCCGCGACCTGCACGACATCCTGGGCCACTCGTTGACCGTGATCACCGTCAAGGCCGAGCTCGCCCAGCGGCTCTTCGACCTCGACCCGGAGCGGGCGCGTGCCGAGGTGCACGACCTCGAACGGCTCTCCCGCGACGCCCTGGCTGACGTACGACGGACGGTGGAGGGCTATCGCGAGCTGACCTTGCCCGGTGAGCTCACCCGGGCCCGCATGGCGCTCAAGGCGGCCGAGATCGATGCCGACCTGCCCAACTCCACCGACGAGGTGCCCACGGACGTTCGTGAGCTGTTCGCCTGGGCCGTGCGCGAGGGGGTCACCAACGTGATCCGGCACAGTGGTGCCGGGCGTTGCACCGTGCGCCTGACCTGCGAGGCTGTCGAGGTTCTCGACGACGGCTGTGGGCCGGCGTCGGAGCGTCGGGGAGGCAGTGGGCTGGTCGGGCTTCGGGAGCGGGCCGCCGCCCATGGGGGGACCGTAGTCACCCGGTCGCTCGAGCCGAAGGGCTACGCGCTGCGGGTGGTGGTCCCATGACGATCCGGCTGCTCCTGGCCGACGACCAGGCGCTGGTCCGCGGTGCGCTGTCGGCCCTGCTCGGCCTGGAGCCCGACCTCGAGGTCGTTGCGGAGGTCGGGTCGGGTGACGCCGTCCTCGCTGCCGTCCTCGAGCACCGGCCCGACGTCGCACTCCTCGACGTGGAGATGCCCGGACTGGACGGCATCTCGGCGACCGCCCAGGTCCGCGAGCGCGCACCCGGAACCCGCGTGTTGATCGTGACCACGTTCGGTCGGCCCGGCTACCTGCGACGGGCACTGCAGGCGGGCGCCGGCGGTTTCGTGGTCAAGGACACCCCCGCCGCCCAGCTCGCCGACGCCGTACGGCGCATCCATGCCGGCCTGCGCGTGGTCGACCCGGCACTGGCCACCGACAGCCTGGTCGCGGGCGAGTCGCCGCTGACCACCCGGGAGGTCGAGGTGCTGCGGTCCGCTCGCGGTGGTGCCTCGGTGGCGGCGCTGGCAGCCACCCTGTTCCTCTCCGAGGGCACCGTGCGCAACCACCTCTCGTCCGCGATCGGCAAGACCGGCGCCGGCAACCGCACCGAGGCGGTGCTCATCGCCGAGGGCAACGGCTGGCTCTGAGCGCGGAGTCACTGGATGGTCCATGGACGACTACTGTCGTCCGCGATGCCTTGGGACGAGCTGTACGACTCAGCCGCTCGGGCCCGCTGGGTCGACGAGCCGGCCAAGCGCGTGCCCGCTCCGGAACGCACCGCGATCGAGCGCGACCGTGCCCGCGTCGTCCACTCCGCCGCGCTGCGCCGGCTGGCCGCCAAGACCCAGGTGGTGGGCCCCGGCAGCGACGACTTCGTCC
>JBBSVL010000266.1:0-4394 GCA_038233595.1 Propionibacteriales bacterium
GAGGGCCTTCCCGACGGTGCCCTGCTCGCGGCCTCCCAGGGCGCCGACATGGTTGTCGTGGGTGCCCGGCACAAGAGCTCGTTCTTCTCCAAGCTCGAGGGCGAAGTCAGCCGCACCGTGACCGAGCACGCCCGCTGCGCCGTGGCGGTCATCCACGAACCGTGACCCGTGAGGTGTGCGGCGTCAGGAGAGCGGGACCCGCCACACCAGTGACGTGCCGCGCGGTTCCCGGCCGGTCAGCTCGAACGTGCCCCCGAGTCCGGCCGCGCGACGGCGGGCGTTGCGCAGGCCGCTCTCGTGGATCACCTGCGGCAGGCCGGTCCCGTCGTCGATGACCGAGAGCCGGAGCTCCCCTCGATCCACCTGTACCTCCACGTCGGCCTGGTCGGCGAGGGCATGGCGTGCGAGGTTCGACATGGCTTCGCGCAGGACCGCCAACAGGTGGTCGCGGACGACGGCGGTGACCAGGGTGTCCAGGGGACCGCTGGTGCGCACGACCGGGGTGAAGCCGAGGATCGGGACGTACTCCTTGACCAGGTTCCGGACCTCGGCACGCAACGAGCCGGACACCCGGCCCTGCAGCTCGAAGATGGTGCCGCGAATGTCCCGGATGGTCAGGTCGAGGTCGTCGACGGCCTTGCCGAGCCGCTCGCTGATGTCGGGGCGGCTCGCGGCGGACTGGATGGCCTGCAGCTGCAGACCGGTCGCGAAGAGCCGCTGGATGACCACGTCGTGCAGGTCGCGCGCGATGCGCCCGCGGTCAGAGATGACGGCCAGCTCCTCGCGGTCGAGAAGGGCCTGGGTCCGGTCCAGGGCGAACGCAGCCTGGTCGGCGAAGGAGGCGAGCAGCTCGCGCTCCTCGATGTCGTCGGAGCGGTAACCGGCGTCGTACACCGCGACCAGCGCACCGCGGTCAGCCAGATGCGCCCGCAAGGGGATGGCCACGGCGACTCCCTCGTCGAGTCGCACCTCGATCGGGTCTGTGGCGCCACCCCGACGCGACACCGCGTCAGCGATGGTCTGGAGCAGCTCGGGGCTCAGCGGTCCGCGGGGTCCGTCCAGACCTTCCACTCCCGGGAGCTGGGCGGCGGGGAGGCTGACCACGGCCGCGGTCGAAGCCCCTGAGACCGCGCGGGTGGACCTCGCGATCTGCTGGAGGGCACGGGCCAGGTCGATGGGGGGTTGCAGCAGCTCGGCCAGCTCGGCGGCTGCTTCGAGCCACTGCCGGCGCCGCTCGCTGAGGCCGTAGGCCCTGGCGTTGTCGATGACGAAGCCCGCGGCCGTGGCCAGCGCCCGCACCAGGATCTCGTCCTCGTCGGTGAAGCGCGCACCACCCGCCTTCTGGGTCAGGTACAGGTTCCCGAAGACCGTTCCTCTGATCCGGACCGGCACTCCGAGGAACGAGACCATGGGGGGATGGTGCGCAGGGAAGCCGTAGGACTTCGGGTGCGCCGACAGGTCATCGAGCCGGATTGTCTGCGGCTCGTCGATGAGCAGCCGCAGGATGCCGCGTCCCGTCGGCTGGTCGCCGATCAGCTCCTGGGTGTGGCGGTCCATGCCCGTGGTGATGAACTCGACCAGCCCCTCGTCGCCACCGCCGATAACACCCAGTGCGCCGTACTGGGCTCCGGTGAGCTCGGTGGCGGAGTCGATGATGCGGGTCAGCACGCTGTGCAGGTCGAGGTCCGAGGAGATGGCCGTGACGGCGGCCAGAAGCGCTCGTGCGGGGTCCGTCAGGGTGGTGACCCTGTCCTCGTCGCTCACCGCGTCAGTCTCGACCATGAAACGCTAGGCACCGCACGCGGCAACCACTGGACCGCCCACGCGGCGCCCGGTGAGATCACCCAGGGGCAGCCGGAGGAACATGTGACGACCGTTGGTCAACCACGGAGATGGGGACCAGACCTCACGGATGTGGTCGATCTCCTCGGTGCTGGTGACGACCTCCCCGCGTCCGCGAGCCATCACGCTCCAGCCGTGCTGCTCGTTGTCGAACTGGTCGACCTCGAAGGCGAGCAACGCGTT
Source organism: Propionibacteriales bacterium (assembly GCA_038233595.1). GTDB lineage: Bacteria > Actinomycetota > Actinomycetes > Propionibacteriales > Nocardioidaceae > Marmoricola. Next base: position 2,026 of record JBBSVL010000266.1, read on the forward strand.
GCGGCCGTGGGTGCCGAGCACGCTGTACGGCGTGGTCCTGACCAGGATCGCGCCGTCGACGACCGTGTAGTTGACGGCAACGATGTGCGGACCGGTCGGCGTCGAGACTGCCACCCGTCCGACGCCGGCACCGCGAAGCAGGGACTCGCACTCCTCACGGTGGATCTCTGCAGCAAGCATTGCTTGCACCTTTCTGGTTGACGGTGGTTGTGGCCGGGGTCTCGGGTCAGCTCGATGCAGCACCGTTGAGGCTCACCGCGGGCTGGTCGGGAGGGGCTTCTGCGGGAGCCGGTGCCGTCGCGGGGGTCATTGCGGGTGTCATTGCGGAACTCATTTCTTGCGCGGCCGCTGTCTCCTTGGCGAGGAAGGTGCCGAGCTCGCCGATGGTACTCATCAGCGGGGCAGGGAAGACCACGGTGGTGTTCTTGTCGACGCCGATCTCGACCATGCTCTGCAGGTTGCGCAGCTGGAGGGCCAGCGGGTGCGCGGCCATGATGTCGGAGGCCTCACCCAGGGCGGCAGCGGCCAGGGACTCGCCTTCGGCGTTGATGATCTTGGCGCGCTTCTCGCGCTCGGCCTCGGCCTGACGGGCCATTGCGCGCTTCATGCTGTCGGGCAGCTGGATGTCCTTGAGCTCAACGAGGGTGACCTCGACGCCCCAGTCGATGGTGCTGACGTCGAGGATCTCTCGGATGTCGAGGTTGATCCGGTCGGTCTCGGAGAGGATCTCGTCAAGGGTGTGCTGGCCGACCACCTTCCGCAGCGTGGTCTGGGCGATCTGGTCGATCGCGGCGCGCACGTTCTCGATGGCGACGACTGACTTCACGGCGTCGACGACGCGGTAGTAGGCGACCGCGGAGACGTCCACGCTGACGTTGTCGCGTGTGATGATTCCCTGCGACTGGATCGGCATCGTGATGATGCGCAGCGAGACCCGGTGCATGATGTCCACGACCGGGATGATCCCGCGAAGCCCGGGTGTGCGGACCCCGACGACCTTGCCGAGCCGGAAGAGCACGCCCTGCTCGTACTGCTTGACGATGCGCGTCGCGAGCGCGAGCCCGAGCACCAGCAGCGCGACGATCACGATCACGAGGATGACGGTGGTGTCCATGACGATCTCCTTCGTGCGTTTCACCGGAGATGGATGCGATGCCGGCGCAGCGGCTGGACGGTAAACCTGCCAGTACCTCGAACGTACGCCGACGGCTGGCCGCCGTACGGGGTCAAAGGTCCCGAGCGTGCGGGACCGACGTCTCGCCGAAGCCCTCCGTCAGCCGAGTCGACGTGACCTGTCGATGAGCGGCAGCCCCGCCCACGGTGTCCTGTGGGCGATGTGGCGGATGCTGCCGCTCAGGGCTGCATCAGCTGACGCATCTTCCTGAGCTCGGGGCCTTGCATCATCTGGGCGTTCTTGGCGAGGTTCCTGGCAGCTGGGCTGGTCCCGTTCTCGATCTCGCTCTTCGCGAGGTCGAGCGTCGCCAGGTGGTGCCGAACCATCATCTTGAGGAACGTCCGGTCGAAGCTGGCGCCGTGCATGGTCGCCATGCCTCAGGACGAGCACCAACGCGAGGGCCCCGCCGCCCACCAGTGCGGCTCCGGAGCGGTGTCGGGGCGCGGCGGTCATCTTCGTCGAACCAAGTCTTGTCATGCCCTCATCGTGTGTCTCGGAGACCCGCAAGGCAGAGCCGAACGTCCTCAACTGGTCACGTATGAGAGGGCTGAAGGTCCCGCCGGAGAGGGACCGACGTCTCTGACCATACCGAGCGCGCCGGGCGAGTCTGGTGGCACAACCCGGCTCCCGTGCCCCTCGTGCACGGCTCAGCTCATCCTCACGCTCAAAGACCGAAGTAGGGGACAATGTCAAGCTCGACGTCGCACCACCCTGGTCTCGACCAGCAGAGAAAGGGTGACCTAGCGATGACCGGAAGGGTCGACATCGAGAGTGAAGTGCAACAGGAGACGAACAGGTCACCGGGCCTGATGCTGGCGGTCGCCACCATCGGCTTCGCGGTCAACTTCTGGGCATGGGCACTGCTCAGCCCACTCGGCCCACTGTTCCGGATCCAGGGCACCCTCGGCACGCTGTCGGAGTCCGACGTGGCGCTGCTGGTCGCGGTCCCGGTCGTCGTCGGGTCGCTCGGCCGGATCCCGGTCGGGGCGCTGACCGACAGGTTCGGTGGACGGGTGATGTTCCCGCTGGTGTCCGCGGTGACGATCATCCCCGTCCTGTTCATCGGCTTCCTCGGGCTGCACTCGTATGCCGCCCTGCTGTTCGGTGGATTCTTCCTCGGCATCGCAGGCACCGCGTTCGCGGTCGGCGTGCCCTTCGTGAACGCCTGGTTCCCACCCGAGCGCAGAGGCCTCGC
>JBBSVL010000267.1:0-4359 GCA_038233595.1 Propionibacteriales bacterium
CGCCCAGAAACGTGCCGCATCGGGGCTGGCCGAGGCCGCAGCCGACGAGGCACGAGGCAAGGACGTGGCCGCCAAGCAGGCCGCGAAGTCTGCGGCTGCTAAGAAGGCGAGCGCTAACCAGCGCGCAGCCAGTCGCACGGCAACGGCCGAGAAGCGCAAGCAGCGCCTCGACGCCTCCGCCAAGAAGAAGAAGACCGCTGCCCAGCAGAAGGCGAAGGAAGAGCTCAAGGACGTGCGGGAGACCAAGCAATCGGCTGCAGCGGCCCGCGCGGACGCCGAGCGGCTCAGCGAGCTCACTGCAGCCAAGAAGCAGGAGCGCACGCACAGTTGAACCGTCAGCGGTGGCCGACCCAAACCCCGATGACCACCGGATAGCCTACTTCGGCAACAACCGTCGCCGGCACCAAGAGCTCCCGACGCGCGAGATCGAAGCCGGTGAACAGTTCGACACACGCGTGGTGGTCGTCATCGTTCGACAACGCGGCTGAACCCGGGGGCCGGTGTCGCAGAGGATCCGTCCGTGACCCAAGCCCTCTGCCAGCAGTTCCTCGGCCCGGGCTGCAGTATCAGAACGAGCGGCAGTGCCGGCGCCGAAGAACGCCTGCGGCGAGTTGGGAGCACCCGCGAAACGGCGGCGGTGTCAGGTTCCGTTCCCGTCGATACCCCCCGCCCACACAGAACGCCGAGGTCCACCGGGCAAGGGAGCACGCGGCGGCTCCTGACGGGGCCCGGAACTTCCCCGCGTATTCCCGCGATGAGATCCTCGCCTCTGGCGCCCTTGCCATTTCCGCACGTCACAGGCTTGCAGCTTCGATACGCTTCGTTGTCCGGAAACCGCTAATTTCAGATACCCCACCTGGGTACATAAGGAAGAGCCCTTCCTGCAAACGCGCAGGTCAGAGGACCCTTTCTCAACCGGTGGCAGGTGCAGGATTCGACCCGCACGGCTGTAATGACCGCACACCAAACGGCTCGCGACAGACTCTCAGGGCGGACGCTGCTCTTCCTCGTACCCGGCGACATACGCCCGCAAGCGAGCCCTGCCGTGGCATCAAAGTGGTCGCTTCAATAGCCCTTGGAAGCGGACAGTCCGGCGCGCTCTGGCTGAGTTACCAGAAGGGCTACGCCTGGTGCGGATGCGGCTGAGGAGTGCTATCTGGGCGTACGAGCCAGCTGCCGGCGATGAGAGACCAGGCGAGGAAGTAGACGAGGCCGAGGAAGGCCACGGGCGCGAAGGGTCCGCCGGGGTAGCTGCCTGCGTCTATGAGGGCTAGGGGTACGCCGAGGAGGGTGAGCAGTCCGAGCCAGCGTGGCAACAGACCGGTGCGCAGGCTGGTGAGGCCCACGCCGAGGAACAGCAGCGTCGCTGGCAGGCTGGAGATGTCGAGGAAGGCGGCTTGCAATGAGCCCAGGGCGCGGGTCGCGTCGGCTTGCCCCCCGGCGCGCACGAACAGGGCGGAGGCTAGGGCCGTTGTCTGGGCTGCCAGCATGAGACCGCCGCTGAGTACGCCTCCGGTCAGGGTCGCGGCTGGCAGGGAGCTCGTGCGTGGGAGCGTGCGTGCGCAGGCTTGGGCTGCACCGACGGCCAGGACCACGAAGGCGAGGGCCGCCAGTGAGCGGATGAGTCCTTGGGTGATGGCTGCGCCGGTGTGGGTGGCCAGCCAGGATGGGTGAGCGGCTCCGGTGACGTCGCCGCCCGGGGGCATCGGGAAGGCGACGGCGCCGATGACCAGCAAGGCGGCGTACGCCGGGCCGCCGAGCGGCCACCGGTTGTCTCCGAATCTGGTGGTGTGCAGGGTGCTGGCGTCGGTACTCATGATGTCTCCTCGGGTTCGGTGGCAGTCAGAGTGCGCCGTCGCGGTGGGCCTTGGCGTCGGCCTGGGGGCCTGTTCATGTCTGTCTGTAGACAGACGCGGGCACCGGTCTTTGGTCGTATCGTCAGGGGGTGCCCGGGTTCGGTGAAGTCGCTGCGCGGGGGCTGCGGAGCGCGCGTGCCGACGCGGTGCTGGCCGGGAGTTTGTTGCTGGTCGGGGAGTCGCAGGTGCTTCTGGGCTGGCACGACGGCGGCGTCGGCAACGTGCCCGACGGATCGCGGGTGCTGCGGGCCCTGCTGTGCGTGGTGCTGGTGCTGCCGCTGGCGTGGCGGCGGACCCGGGCACTGATCGTTGCCACCGTGATCGCCGTAGCCGTCGTCTTGCAGGTGCTTGCGCTCGCCTACGTCCCGTTCCTGGCCGGGTTGCTGCCGCTCGCGGTCAGCAACTACAGCGTGGCCGCGTACGGAGCACGCCGACGACAGTTGGGGTTGGTATTGAGCTTCGTGGCCGTGGCCGCGATGTTCGTGACGATCCCCGAGGAACGGGCCGGGGGCGAGGTGCTGTTCACCTTGTTCGTCATCCTCGGCACCTGGCTGGCCGGTGACGTGGTGCACAGCCGGATGGCGCGAGCAGGCGAAGCCGTTGCCAGCGCTCAGCTCGAGGTGGCGCGCCAGGGGGTCTCCTACGCAGAGGCGCTCGCTGATGAACGGGCGCGGATCGCGCGCGAGCTGCACGACGTGATTGCCCATAGCGTGGGCGTCATGGGCGTGCAGGCCGGCGCCGCGCGCACCCTGATGGACACCGACACCGAGGCGGCTCGCGAGGCGCTAATGGCTGTTGAGGAGACCGCCCGGAGCTCTGTAGCAGAGCTGCAGCGGCTCCTGACGATGCTGCGAGGACCCCACGACTCGGGGGACCGGACACCCCAGCCCGGCCTGTCCGAGCTCCCCGACCTGGTGGCCCGGATGCGTGACGCCGGCCTGCCCGTCGACCTCAGGACCGAGCCACCCCAAGAGGTGGGGGCCGGACTCCCGGCCGGGGTTGACCTAGCTGCCTACCGGATCGTGCAAGAGGCGCTCACCAACGCGCTCAAGCATGCCGGCACACCCACGCTGGTCCGCCTCACACGCGGCGCCGAGGGACTCGACGTGGAGGTATGCGGCGATCTCACCGGCACACCGTCGACCGGCGCCGCGGGCGGTCACGGAATCGTAGGCATGCGCGAGCGTGCCCAGCTCTACGGGGGGACGCTGCACGCCGGGCCTGACCGACAGGGCCGATTCGTCGTCCGCGCACGGTTGCCCGTCGAGACCGCCCAGGTACGGGTGCAGTCGTGATCCGGGTGCTGGTGGCCGACGACCAGGCACTGGTGCGCGGCGGGTTCCGTGCGATTCTTGCGGCCGACCCCGCGATCCAGGTGGTCGCCGAGGCCGGAGACGGGGCCGAGGCCGTCGTCGCGGCCGAGACCACCAGACCCGACGTGGCCCTGGTCGACGTACGGATGCCACACCTGGACGGGATCGAAGCCACCCGGCAAATCGTCGCCTCGGGGCACGGCTGTCGCGTGCTGATCCTGACCACTTTCGACCTAGACGAGCACGTCTACGACGCGTTCACCGCCGGAGCCACCGGCTTCCTGCTCAAGACCGTCTCGCCCGAAGCCCTCACCGCGGCCGTGCACGCCGCCTACGCCGGCGACTCGCTGCTCGCCCCTGCTCTTACCCGCCGCCTGATCGAGCGATTCGTGACCACGCCACCGCCCCGCGCCGACCATCGACTCGCCCGGCTGACCGACCGCGAACGCGAGGTGCTGCGCCTGGTCGCCGAAGGCCTATCCAACGCCGAGATCGCATCCACCCTGTTCGTCAGCCACGGCACCGTGAAGACCCACGTCGGCCGCATCCTGGCCAAACTGGGACTGCGCGACCGAGTACAAGCAGTGGTCCTGGCATATGAGTCAGGACTGGTCCGCGCCGGAAGCGCCTCCGACCCCTGACCCCGTCCTGACGACGCGTGTCATTTCGCCTGTGCCAGCGCAAGCGATGTCCGCGCCGAGGCCAGGACTTGAACCGAGAAGAGAGCAGCCTTCCCTACAGAACCAACAGCGGTGATGCGCACTCCCCCGTCAACGGCCACCAATGCGTGTGGGGTAGGTCTCGGGCGCAGGCCGTGGTTCGTGCCTACGAGCACGGCCTGGTGGAGGCCCCGTTCAGACAGCGCCGTGCAGTCTGCCGCAGCACTCCCCGACCGTTCGCTCAGTGGGCAGCTCTCCTGCTGCCCATAGGCGTCGTACGGGGTGTCGGGGTGATCATCCGGCATTGAGCAGTGCGGCAACCACCACCGCGACGATGAGGTAGCCGGCTGCGATGCGTCCCACCATCAGGCCGCCTCGTCGGCTCGTGCGTCGGCCGGTCCACCACGCGGCGGCTCCGGTGATGACCGCGACGAGCAGTGCCAGGACGAAGACGAAGAAGCAGATGTCGCTGATCGTGCTGGTGTCGCTGTCGCTGGTGCCGAAGCCCGTTGCGCCGGTGAGGCGGCCGAC
>JBBSVL010000268.1:0-4335 GCA_038233595.1 Propionibacteriales bacterium
AGACTCGATCGGCAGCTCGGGCCCGAGCAGGGTGCGCACCTGCATCTCCACCAGGGAGTCACGCTGCTTGTCACCTGAGGGCACGAACGGGTAGAAGTTCCCGGCGCCGTAGCGGTAGACCAGCCCGAGGGTCCGCCCGGCGGGGTCGGTGAAGCCGGCGACCGAGCAGAGCAAGCCGCCCGCGAACCCCTCGGCCTCCAGCGAGGAGTTCACCGCGTGCAGATCGGTCACCAACGAGCCGGGGTCCGGTGGCACGGTGCGCACGATCAGCCAGGTGAAACCGAACCCGTCGTCGACCCGCTCGACGTCCGGGCCCTCGTCGGAGTCGAGCAGCTCGACCAGCCGCCTCTCGGTGTCACCGAAGGCGGGGCCTTCGGCCTTGCGGTAGCAGACCGCCCCGACGCCGGACGCGGCGAAGTCCATCGAGGTCGCCAACGTGATCGCGGCACCCGGGATCCCGAAGAGCGCGTCGAGCCGTGGGCGCGGCGTCGCCGACCGGCCGGTGAGCACCTGCCAGAGACCCACCTCGCTCAGCGCCCGGGCTGCTCGGTGCCGGGCCGTTCGGTGAAGCCGCCGTCGAACGGACGGCCCAGCTCGGCGGCCACTTCGGACAGCTGCTGCAGCCGCTGCTCCAGGGAGGGATGGGTGGAGGTCAGCGTCTTCATCGAGAGGCCGGCGACGGCAGGTGCGATGAAGAACGCGTTCATGGCGCCGACCTCGCGCAGGTCCTTCTTCGGCGTCACCGACATCTCACCGGAGATCTTCACCAGCGCCGAGGCCAGGTGACCGGGCTGCTGGGTCAGCAACGCGCCGCTGCGGTCGGCGCACAGCTCGCGGTAGCGCGAGAGCATCCGGGTCAGGATGAAGCTCACCGCGTAGACGAGCAGGCTCACCACCAGCGCCATGACCAGCATCACTGCCCCGCTCGGCCCGTTGCTGTCGCTGTTGCGGCGCCCACCTCCACCGAACATGAAGCCGTACTGCGCACCGCGGGTGACCATCCCGGCGATGATCCCGGCCGAGGACGCCACGGTCATCACCAGCACGTCGCGGTGCGCCACGTGGGACAGCTCGTGGGCCAGCACCCCCTCCAGCTCCTCGGCGGTGAGCATCTTCAGGATCCCGGTGGTGACACAGACCGCGGAGCGCTCGGGAGACCGGCCGGTGGCGAACGCGTTGGGCAGGCTGGTGTCGGCGATGGCAACCTTCGGCATCGGCATGTCCGCCAGGGTGCACAGCCGCTGGATCATCCCGTGCAGCTCCGGAGCCTGCTCGGCGGTGACCACGCGCGCCCGCATCGCCTTGAGCGCGGTCGTGTCGGAGCTGTACCACTGGTACCAGGCGATCCCGATGCCAACGATCGCGATGACCGGGATCAGACCGCCGTACCCTGCGCTGCCCGCGACGTACATCAGCACCACGATGAACGCGACGAACAGGGCGCCGAGCAGGAACATCACCGCGGTCATCCGCACGGTCAGTCCGGTGTCCTTGACGAACCTGTTCTTGTTCATGGATGCACTCCTGAGCTCTCAGTCAGAGGTCGTGGGTTTGGGTTGCTCATCGGGTACGGCGGTGTCCTGGGTCGTGGCGTCGGCACTGTTCGACTCTCCTGCCGGCAGCGCGGCCTGGCCCTTGCCGGCCTTCAACGCGGCCAGCTCGGTCTCGACGTCGGACTCCGAGCTCATCGCCTCCAGCTCGCGGGTGATGTCGTCACCGCCTCCGAGGCCGCCCGGCTGGTCGAGAGCACCGGAGGCGAGCAGCTCGTCGAGCGCACCGGAGCGGGCCTGCATCTGGGCGGTCTTGTCCTCGGCCCGCTGGATCGCCTGGCCGACGTCGCCCATCTCGTTGGAGATGCCGGAGAACGCCTCGTTGATCTTGGTCTGCGCCTCGGCTGCGGTGTACGTCGCCTTGATGGTCTCCTTGCGGGTGCGGAACGACTCGACCTTGACCTGCAGCGCCTGGGAGGCGTGAGTGAGCTTCTCCTCCTCGGCCTGCAGCTGGGCGAGCTGGGTGTGCAGGTCGCTCGACTGCCCGGCCAGGCCGGACTTGCGGGTCAATGCCTCCCGGGCGAGGTCCTCACGACCGACGTCGATCGCCTTCTGGGCCTGCTGGGTCAGCTTGTCGGACTGGGTCTCCAGCTGGGTCAGCTGCATCTCGACCCGCTTGCGGCTGGTGGCCACGTCGGCGACCCCGCGGCGTACCTTCGTGAGCATCTCCAGCTGCCGCTGGTAGCTGTAGTCCAAGGTCTGCCGTGGGTCTTCGGCGCGGTCGAGGGCCTTGCTGGCCTTGACCTTGAAAATCGTGCTGAATCGCTGCCAAAGGCCCATGTCGTGGCCCCCTTCTGGTCACAGGTCCGGAAAGTGACCGCAGCGTGTCGGGTCGGCTGCGGTGCTACCCCCAACCTATGAGGGCAACGGTCGGACCGGGTACATCGTTCCACGGGGATTCTTGCGCGGCCGCACTGACGGGCACAGGTAGGCTGGCACGGCCCTGACCGAAGAGTCGTATGTGAAGGCCTGAGAAGACCCAGTGTTCCGTCGTAGCGAGAAGACCATCGCCCGCACCGCCCCCGAGAAGGAGGGCGGCAAGGGCCGCGCCACACCCACCCGCAGGCAGGCCGAGGCGGCCGCTCGCGAGCGCGCCCGTGGCGGTGCGGACAAGAAGGCTGCCCAGAAGCTGCTGCGCGAGCGTCGTACGTCGGACAACCAGAAGGCCCGCGAAGGGATGAAGGTCGGCGACGAGCGCTACCTGATGCCACGCGACAAGGGCCCGGAGAAGAAGTTCATCCGGGACTTCGTCGACGTGCGGCGGTCGTTCATGGAGTTCCTGCTGCCGGTCCTGGTGGTGATCATGGCGCTGGGCTTCACCCCGGTGGCCGCCCTGAAGTCGTTCAGCTCCGGTCTGTGGGGGGCCTCGGTGCTGCTGCTGGTGGTGGACGCGGCTCTGCTGATGTTCCGCCTCGGCAAGGAGCTCAAGCGCCGGTTCCCGGACGAGGCCGTGCGGGGCTGGCGGTTCTACGCCTTCATGCGGGCCATCCAGCTGCGTCCGCTGCGGATGCCCAAACCCCGGCTGAAGGTGCGCGAGCCGTTGCCCAAGCGGTACTGAGCAGCCGGCGTGACACAGGTCCCCGCTGATGACCAGGCGCGCGAGCTGATCGACCGGGTGCGGGCCTCGCTGCCGGGTGGGCACCTGCGGGAAGTACGCATGTTCGGCACGATCGCCGTCATGGTCGACGACGCCATGGCAGTAGCGGTTCGCAAAGACGGCAGTCTCCTTGTCCGCGTTGACCCAGCGGAGGACGCGGGGCTGCTCGAAAGCCCCGGTGCATCCCGTGCGGAGATGGGTGTGGGTCGCTCGATGGGTGAGGGGTGGATCCGAGTCGAGGCGAGGGCGCTGCGCAGCGATACGGCCGTCGTCGGCTGGCTCGAGGCCGCCACCCGCTACCTCGCCGGGCGCAACCCCACGGACTCATAGGTCGCGTCACGGGGTCGACCCCGACCGCCGATCCCGCCCGCGAGCAGCTGACGATCAGCCGGGCAGCAGGCTCATCGGGCCGTAGACCTGCCGCTCGCCCTCGAAGAGGGTCACCGCGACGGCTCCCTGCTCGGTGAGGTCCTGGTAGCACTCCCCCACCCACGACTCCGCGTCGGCGCGGGTCGGGAACTCCTGTCGCGCCTCGGCCGGCTCGACCGCCGAGCCGTCAGCGGCCTCCAACCGCCACCACCAGGGGGTCTCCGAGTCGGTCTGCGTCGAGCCGGTCTGCGTCATGGTCAGCCTTCCTTCACGTCGGTCTTCACGAACGGCGGCCGGGTCACCGTGAACGTCTCGGGTCGGCCACGGACGTCCACGACGAGCTCCGCCCCGTCAGCGACATCGTGGTCGAGCAGTGCCAGGGCGATGCCTTTGCGCAGGGTCGGGGAGAAGGTCCCGGAGGTGACCTCGCCGACCGCGGAGTCCGGGGTCATCACCCGCATCCCGGGGCGGGCGATGCCGCGCCCGGTGGCCACCAGGCCGTTGAGCCACGTCGTCGGGCCGGCCTGCTTCTCGGCAAGCAGCGCGTCGCGGCCCCAGAACGTCGGCTTGTCCCAGCCGACGGCCCAGCCGAGCCGCGCCTGGTTGGCGGTGACCTTCAGGCTGATGTCCTGCCCGTGCAGCGGGTAGCCCATCTCGGTGCGCAGGGTGTCCCTGGCTCCCAGACCACAGGGCTGGAGGTCGTAGGCAGCACCGGCCTGCATCAGCTCGTCCCACACCGATCCGGCCACGGCATTGGGCACGATCAGCTCGTAGCCGCGCTCGCCGGTGTAGCCGCTGCGGCACACCACGACCGTCTCG
>JBBSVL010000269.1:0-4309 GCA_038233595.1 Propionibacteriales bacterium
CCGAACACGCCGGCCAGCCGCCGGCGCCGCTCGGCGCGCTCCTCGGCGCTGAGCTGTGCGTCGTCGGCCTCGGTCATCGGCGGGCCTCGTGCAGCATCCGGGCCGCGGCAGCGTCGAGCCACTCGACTCCGAACGTGCCCCGGCTGGGCAGCCAGCCCGAGGATGCGGCGAAGTGGTCAGAGCAGATCCTCAGGGAGCGTGCCAGCGGCTCGAGCCGGGCCCCGGCCATCCGACGGAGCACCGGGCCCAGGAACCCCGTCGGCTCGACGCCCGCTGCCGCGGCATAGGTGGCGACGAGATCGCCCTTGCGCACGGGGTCGGCGCCGACGTTGTAGACGCCGCTCGGCGCGTGCAGGGCCGCGACGACTGCGGGCCCGATGTCCTCGGTGTGCACCACATGACTCCACGCCTCCGGGCTGCCGACACCGATCGGGCGTCCGTGCCGGACGCTGCGGAGCTGGAACCGGGTCATCGCGTCGTCCCCGATGACGTTGCCGAACCGGAGCACCACCCCGACCCGCTGGCCACAGGCGTACTCCTGGATGTGCGACTCGGCGACGGCGACCGGTTCGGTCACCGGGGTGATGTCGATCGGGTCCCGCTCGGTGACCCACTCATCGCCGTGGTCGGCGTAGACGAACGAGACGCTCTCCTGCACGATCCGGCGTACGCCGGACCGGCGCGCCGCCGCGGTCACGTTGTCGACGCCCCGGGTGCGCAACCGGTCGTTGGTGCGCCATGCCCGGGGGCGCGCTGCGGAGTAGCCGACCGGGATCCGGGTGGCGAGGTTGACCACCGCGTCGCAGCCCTCGAACAGCAGCGCCAGCGACTCGGTGTCGAACACGTCGGCCGGACGCGGGTCGGCTCCGGACCGGCGCAGCCACACGGCACCACGCTCGTCCCTCGCGTTCGCCACGACCGCGTGACCGGCATCGACCAGCGACTGCACGGCTCCCCGGCCGAGCACGCCGGTAGCTCCCGTCACCGCGACCCTCACGCGAACAGTTTCGGGTAACAAACCGATAACGGCAAACTCCCGGACAGGAAGATCAGGTGCAAAGGCCGTTGTCGGCAGCAACCTGGGCGCGTTGCGTGCGGGTTTGGGCGATGTTGTCCTTGAGGGTCTGGGTGCCGGCGTACCCCGCGGTCCGCGGCGCCGTCCCGCCCTCGGAGGTCGTGGCCTTGGCGCCGGGAGTCGAGTCGGAGGCCTTGACAGCCTGGCCGGTGAACGCCCTTTCCAGCGGCTTGTCCTGCCTGATCTGCGACCACAGCTTGGCCGCCTCGGGGGCGAGCTGCACCCGGTTGTGGTCCGGCGGATACTGCTCGAACGGTGCGGTGACGAACTGGACGTTGTCCAGACCGATGTTCTGCAGCGACGTCCCCAGCGACACGAGCTGGTTGAGGTGGGCGAACCCGGGGTCGGTGGTCAGCGACTTGGTCGCCGCGTCGAGGAACCGGACCAGCCGCACCGGGTTGGTCAACGTGCCCGCAGAGACCACCTTCTTGATCATCGCCGCGATGAACGTCTGCTGCCGCTTGATCCGGCCGATGTCACCGTTGGCGGAGATGCCGTTGCGCACCCTTACATAGTCGAGGGCCTGGGAGCCGGTCACGCTGTAGGTGCCGGCGGCGAGGTGGATGTTGCCGTGGGTGTCGTTGACCTCGGACGGCACACAGATCTGGACGCCGCCGAGAGCATCCACCATCTGCTTGAACCCGTTGAAGTCGATCACCACGAAGTGGTCGACGAAGACGCCGGTGATGTGCTCGACGGTCTTGATCGTGCAGGCCGGCCCACCGATGGCGTAGGCCTCGTTGAACTGGGTGATGCCACCCGGGTCGATGCCACTCCCGTCCTTCTTGGTGCACCCCGGGCGTTCGACGATGGTGTCGCGCGGGATGCTGACGCCGTAGGCCCGGCTGCGGTCCTTGGAGAGGTGCAGCAGGATCGTGGTGTCGGAGAGACCCGGGGTGCTTCCCGCGATGTTGTTGCCCTTGCCCTTGCGGGTGTCGGATCCCATCACCAGCACGTTCATCGGGCCGGAGGGGCCGACCTTGGTCGGCCGCTTGCCCAGCGCCTTGGTCACGTCGAGGGTGGTGATGTTGCCTTCGAACCGCAGGTAGAAGTAGGCGCCGGTCGCGCCGACCACCAGGACCAGGGCGATCACGACCACCATGACTCGCTTGGCGATGCGTCGCCCCCTGTGGTCGACGGCTCGCTTCGGCGGCTCATGATCGATCAAAGTCCGGACCTCGGGTCAGCGGCCCAGCGGAGGGCGGGCGAGAGTGAGACCCCATTGTGCGTCGCGGTGCTGCCAGACTCCAACATCAGGCTGTTCAGCGGCCAGTCGCGCAAAGGAGCCGGTATTGATCAAGTATCTCGGGTCCAAGCGCCTGCTCGTGCCGGTTCTGGGCCGGATCGCCGCCGCATCCGGCGCCCGCACCGCACTCGACCTGTTCACCGGCACCACTCGTGTGGCCCAAGAGCTCAAGCGGCGGGGCCTGGACGTGACGGCGGTCGACATTGCGACGTACGCCGAGATGCTGGGTCGTTGCTACATCGGCACCGATGCCGACACGTTCGACCCGGCCCCGCTCGCGCAGGCCCTCGAACGCCTGAACCGGCTCCCCGGTCGGCGCGGCTACGTGACCCGCACGTTCTGTGAGCAGGCCCGGTACTTCCGGCCCGAGAACGGGCGACGCATCGATGCGGTCCGGGCCGCGATCGAGGGCTACGCGGACACGCCCCTGCACCCGGTGCTGCTCACGTCCCTGCTGCTCGCGGCCGACCGGGTCGACTCCACGACAGGGCTCCAGATGGCCTACCTCAAGCAGTGGTCACCGCGCTCCGCGCGGCCGCTGACCCTGGCCGCCCCGGAGCTGCTGGCCGGTCCGGGTCGTGCGGTTCTCGGCGACGCGATGGGCCTGGTCGACGAGCTGCCCACGGTGGACCTGGCCTACCTGGACCCGCCGTACAACCAGCACCGGTACTTCACCAACTACCACGTCTGGGAGACCCTGGTCCGCGACGACGAGCCCGAGCACTACGGCATCGCCTGCAAGCGGCTGGACGCTCGGGACCAGTCCACCAAGTCGGTGTTCAACTACCGCGCCACGATGCCGGCCGCCGTACGCTCCCTGATCGCGCGCACCCGGGCCGAGCTCGTCGTGGCGTCCTACAACGACGAGTCCTGGCTGCGCGCCGCGGAGATCAGCACTGCTCTGGCCGAGGCCGGCCACCAGACCGTGGCCGTGCTGGGCTTCGACTCCAAGCGCTACATCGGTGCCCAGATCGGCATCCACAACCTGCTCGGCGAACGCGTCGGCGAGGTCAGCCACGTTCGGAACACCGAGTACCTCTTCGTAGCCGGACCCCGCGACCTGGTCGAGGCGGCGGTAGCCGCGGCTGCCGCCGGAACACCCGTGCTGAACCTCTGAGTCTGCCCGATAGCCTTTCCGCGTGACCGGGACCAACCACGGGGGTTCGCCCTCGATCCTGCAACCCGACTACTGGTGGTACCGCGCCCGGTCGGAGCTGCTTCGCGTCGCGCTGCAGAAGTACGTCGGGCAGCCGCAACGGACCCTCGACGTGGGCAGCGCCGACGGCCCCAGCGTCGGCTGGCTGTCCGACGTGGGACACAAGGTGTCACTCGACATCGACCCGCGTGGCCTGGACCGCGGCGGCGTGTGCGGCTCCGTGCTCGATCTCCCGTTCCGCGACGGATCCTTCGACGTCGTCACGGCCTTCGACGTGATCGAGCACTGCGCCCCGGAGCAGCGGGCGATGGCCGAGCTACGACGGGTGCTGGCGCCGGGTGGCCGACTTCTCGCATCGGTGCCGGCCTACCAGTGGGCATGGACCCAGCACGACGTGGACAACGGGCACCACCGGCGCTACACCAGGAAACGGCTGGTCGCGGCGTTCGAGGGATCCGGGTTCCGGGTGGAGCGGGTCACCTACGCCTTCACCTCGGTCTTCCCCTTCTTCGCCGCCGAAAGGCTGGGCCGGCGGGCGCGCGAGCGGGCCCAGGGTCGTGCGAGCACCGGCCCTGCGGACGTGGTCAGCGTCCCGCACGTCGCGCCGTCGGTCGAGCGAATGCTGATGGGGTTGACCCGGTGGGACGAGCGGCTGCTGGCGGGAAGGGACCTGCCTTTCGGGTCCTCCCTGTTCGTCGCCGCGACCACGCCGCCCTGAACGCACCATCTGGGCGTCGACCGGTCAGGTCCCGTCAGGTCTCGGTCAGGTCTCGTACGTTAGCGTCCGCTGCGTGTCAGTGATGCCTGCCGCGGACTTCCGGCGACCGGTACG
>JBBSVL010000270.1:0-4302 GCA_038233595.1 Propionibacteriales bacterium
ACGTGCCGGACGACACTGTGCTGGGCCGCCGGCGGCCGGTGATGCTTCGCCTGCCATGGTGTGACGGCCGCCGCTGTCTGGAGCTGACATACGAGGCCGTCGGGGCCACGTGGATTGTGAGGTCGACGCCGGCTGCGTACGGGCAGGACCATGCCAGGGGGTAGTCGAGGGTTCGACAGCGCAGTCGTTGAGGTCGACCTGGTCGAGGCCGCTAACCTGACCGGGTCGTAGTTTGTGGGTGTACTCCACGCGACGGGAGGCAGGGTGTCGACCGGAGTAGCGCTGTTGATCTTTCTCGGCAGTCTCGCGCTCAGTGTGGTCTCGAGCAACGTGCTCGCCGAGTTGCTCGACAAGATCGGCAACCGCTACCGGTTGTCGGAGGGCCTGGTCGGCATTATCACAGCGCTAGGCGCCGACAGCCCCGAGATCGCGGCCGCGGTCACCGCGATCTCCGCCGGGAGCAGTGCGTTGGGCGTCGGGATCGTGCTCGGCTCGAACCTGTACAACATCGCCGCATTGCTGGGACTGTCCGCGGTGGTGGCCGGCGCGGTCCGGATCCGACGCAGGGCGCTACTCCTGCAGGGAGCGGTCGCTCTGATCGTCACCGCGGTGGGCGTAGCACTCGTCCTGCACATCATCGGACCCTTGCTCAGCATCGTGGTGGTGGTGGGCGTGCTATCCCCCTACGTGGCCTTGTCCTCCTTGCCCGGCCACCGCCTCCGAGCAGTGCTGCCCGCCGGTGCCGTTCAGCGGTTCTTGGTGGCGGCCCTCGCGGACCAGGAGCGGGACGTTCGTAGCGGCAAGACGCCGCCGGCGGCCACGCGCACCGAGGTGCTGGCGGTGATCCCCGTGCTGGCCGCGGTGGTGTTGTCCAGCGTCGGGCTGGTGAAGTCGGCGCAGAACCTGGGCCACCAGTACGGGATCTCCGACGTCCTCATCGGGACCCTCGTACTCGCCGTTCTCACCGGCATCCCCAACACGCTCGCCGCGGTGCGGCTGGCACGTCGGGGACGGGGATCCGCCGTGCTCAGCGAAGCGCTCAACAGCAACAGCATCAACGTGCTCATCGGACTGTGCCTACCGGCCCTGCTCGTGGGGTTCGGGACGAGGAGCCATACCGCGACTCTGGAGGCCGTCTGGCTACTGGTCACCACCATCCTGGCGATCACACTGACCTACTTCCGTGGCGGCCTGCTCCGCTGGGAAGGGGCCGGCGTGATCGCCGCCTATCTGGCGTTCGTAGTGGTGCTGATCGTCGCCTAGCCCTGCCGGCTCCAACCACTCACGACGGTGATCGTTCAGGTGCGGGCAAAACACACGCAGGCTACTAGCCACAATGCCAAGGAGCACCAGTGCCCACCTGCGGCGGTGACGAGGGAGACGCCAATCCCACCTCCGGGCCGGATCAACTGTGGAAGCCGCGCCAATGCCGACGCTAGGGGCGACGGCCGAACCGGTGAGTCGAAAGACCAGGAACTGTTCCACCCGTTCGGGTGGGTTTGGTGCTACCGGCGGAAGGGGCACTGTCTGCAAGAGACCCATATCCCAGACCAGCGTCGGCGACTGGCCAGGAAGTTTCCGGGATTCGACAGGCTCGGGCTCAGATCACCAAAGTGGCCGCGGAAGGGGAGCTCAAGATGGCCCACGCCACGCTATGGACACGATGCTGGAGCGTGGCAGCCGTGCTGGGTTTCGCTGTCTCGTTGCTGCTTTGGGGCCCCGCCATCGTGTTGGTCGTGTGGGCGGTCGCAGCACTGTTCGCGAGCCTCATCCTTGTTGGACTTTCCACGTCCCCCGGTCACGCCTCACCGGCTGCGGACCTGCGCAAGGGGCGACTCGTCGGGCACTCAGCGCTGATCGGCGCGGGGGCGGTGGCGATCATCGCGACCGCAGACATCACACCCGTTCTTGCCCTGGTTCTGATCCTGGTCGCCGGGGCGAGTTCGCCGTGGGCGAGTGGCCGGTTCCGGACCTGGCTCGCGCCCAACGCGGCGCCGACCGCTCGCGCCGATGACACCGGTCCGCTGGCGCCGGACGGCCCATCAGGACGAGCCCCGCTGCCGGTGATGCACAACCAGACCTCGGTGCAGCAACTGAGCGATGACGAACTCTGCCACGAATGGCGCAAGAGCTTCCTTATCCTCAAAGGCGCACACTTTCAGGGCGAGTTCGCGCGCGTGGTCGCGGTTCGCCGCCTGCTCCTAGATGAGATGGAACGCCGAAACCCATCGGCCCTCAACGCCTGGCTCTCCTCCGGCGCGAGAGCCGCCGGCGGACCAGAACGATACCTCCACGCACAGCGACGTCGCGGCCCATCGCAGGCCGCCTGAGGCTGCGAATGTCGCCGTCACGCGCAGATCCAGCCCACGCAGCCGAGATCGTTCACAAGATGGGCAGCTGGGCCACGGCTCGCCTCGGCCAGCCAGCCAGCCACGTGGCCGACCTTCACGCGCAGGAACAGGAACGTCGCGCCACGGGTCGGCACTGCTTCGAGACCCGTCAGTGCCTCGATAAGCAATATTCCTCGGGCCAACCCGACCACGCCGTATGAGGCGCTCCTGTCCTCGGACTCCCGGGTCGGCGGCAAACTGGTACGCCCGCCAGGTGAAGGTCCGCTCGCAGCGAATCGTCCCCCGCGCTCGCCAGATAGCCCTCGTTGAAGACCAGGTAGATCACCTCGAGCACACCGGCGAGCCGCGGATATCCCCCGCCGGGGGCAACCGGAACGAGACGTGCGCCGCTTTGATCTTCGCCTTCGCTCGAGTGATCCGCTGCGCCATCGTGGTCTCGTGCACGAGGAAGGCGCGCGCGATCTCCGCGACGGTGAGACCGCCGAGCAGGCGCAAGGTCAACGCCACCCGGGCCTCCATCGCGAGGGCGGGGTGGCAGCAGGTGATGACCAGCCGGAGCCGGTCGTCCTCGAGCGGTCCGGTCGGGTCGGACGGAGCGTCGTCGGCCACCAGCTGGGCCGCCTGGTGTTTGGCGTCGCGATGGGACTCACGGCGCAGCCGGTCGATCGCCTTGCGCGTCGCGGTGGTGGTGAGCCAGCCGCCGGGGTTGCGTGGTACGCCGTCGCGTCGCCACCGCTCCAGCGCGGCGACGTACGCCTCGGCTGTTGCTTCCTCGGCAAGGTCGAGGTCGCCGAACCGGTGGGCGAGACCGGCGACCACCCGCGCCCACTCCTCGCGGTGGGCACGGCCGATCGCCGCCTCGACCGCCGACTCGCTCACGACTCCAGCAGCGCCTGGAAGGAAGCCGCAGACTGGAAGGGACGCACTTCGACCTTGCCGCGGCACGCCTTGGACCCTTGCGCGGCCAGCGCTAGGGCCTCGTCGAGGTCGCCGGCCTCGATGACCCAGAAGCCGCCCAGATGCTCCTTGGCCTCAAGGTAGGGCCCGTCGGTGAAGACCGGCCTCTCGCCCTGCCCGTCGACGGTGGTCGCTGTGGTGGCCGGTGCCAAGCCGTCGGCGAAGACGAAATGGCCGGCGCTCTCCAGCATTTCGTTGAATGCACCGGTGTCGGCGAACGCCTCCAGCATCACCTCCTTCGAGGGATAGTCGCCGAACTCGTTACGCTCCGCCGGTCTGAACACTGAAAGCATGTATCGAGCCATGTCACTCACTCTCCTGCGATTGACGTTCGATGATCTCCAGGACACCGGAGGGAAACCGGTGCACCTCCTGCGGCCAGTCCAGCGAGACGGCCAGTCGACCTGCCCAGTAGCGCGCGACCTCGTCGTCGGGCACATCCACGACGGTGAACCCGCCGAGGTGCTCCTTGGTCTCAACGTAGGGCCCGTCGGTGAAGACCGGCCGCCCGTCCCTGCTCACGACGCTGCAGACCGCAGTCGAGGCATCGATCCCACCGTCCGCGGACACGAAGACGCCAGCCGCCTTCATCTCCCCAAGCACGGCTTGCGAGGCCTCGACTTTGTTCCGTAGGTCGTCCGGCGTGTGGTCGGGCACCCACTCGTCGTTGAACGCGATCAGATACTTCGGCACTGTCGTCTCTTCTCTCGTCGGGACGAGGGCCACGTCGTGGCTCCTCGGCTGCGGCGCCCGGACGCGCCGCACATCTACTCCACGAACGGCGGCGCTCAGATACGACACGATTTGGAAACCACATTCAAGACGGTCCCCCGGGAATCGGGCGAGGGCGAGAACGTCCGTCGTCGACGAGCGATTCTCCGCAGCTGCGCAAACCGGGTGATTGTCGACCACCTCGTGGCATTCGGATGGCCTCGAGATCACGGCTGCGGCAACGCCGTATGGCGATCCCGTTACGGCGATCGTTGGACTGGCC
>JBBSVL010000271.1:0-4299 GCA_038233595.1 Propionibacteriales bacterium
TACGACGGCCCGGATCGCCGGGTCGCTCAGCATTGCGGTCAGCTCGACGGCCCGCTCCTGCTTGGGTGCCGAGGTCGGTCCGTCGGCTCCCATGCACTCGCCCACCACGACGTCGTACCCACGGGAGCGGAGCGAGTCGAGTGCCACGTGCAGCCTGGCCGCCATCGGGGGCTGGACACCACTGGACGGCGAGGTGACCCCGATGGTGTCGCCGGGGCAGAGCGGCCGCGGGTGGCGAATCTTCATCTGGTCATCCTGCCCCGCCGGCGCGGGCGCAGTCGATGCAGCTGGTGGCCTGGGGACGCGCCTGCAGCCGCTCGGATGCGATCGGCCGACCGCAGTGCCGACAGCTGCCGTACCCACCGCTGTCCAGCCTGCCAAGCGCCGCGAGGAGCTCGCTCCGGCGCCGGCGAGCTGAGTCCAGCAGGGCGCTGAGCTGCTGGCGCTCAAAGGCGATGGTGGCACCTTCAGGGTCGTGCTCGTCGTCCGCGTTGGACGACTCGGACGCGGCCTTCATCTGTGCCAGACCGGTCTCCAGGTCGGCAACCCGGGTCGTTGCCTCGGCCAGGTCGTGCTCGAGTCGTTGGCGTCGGCCGCTCAGGGGAGCACCGTCTGCCCGGTCTGGCCCGGCGCGACTCCTCGGCCACGGCGGACGGCGCCCACCTCGGCCTCGACGCAGAGCGCGAGCATCACCTGTTCACCTTGCCTGGATCATCCGCACGTCTCCGGGGACCTCGACTGCAGGGGTCCAGCCCAGCCCGTCGACGTAGAAGTGCCGGGTGGCGTCGAGATCCGCGACAGACAGGGTCACGAGCGGTGTCCGTTGGTGCATGGGCGAAGCGTGACAGAAGGCGCCGGCACCCGCCTTCGACTTCGGCGACGGCACCACCGCGGGACCACAGGCCACAGCAACCGCAACACACACCTACACCACGCCCGGCACCTACACCGCCCAGGTCACCGTGACCGACACCTCCGGCCTGACCGCCACCAAACAAGCCACCGTCACCGTCACCCAGGCCCCACCCACCCAGCAGAACCCACCCGGATACGTCTCATCGATCGCCACGAACTCCTCGACAAGCACGAAGACGAGTGCCTACGTCACGGTGTGGCGCTCGGGTGGCGTCAAGGCCGGTGACCTGGTGGTGCTGACGGTGCAGCTGCAGGGCACAGCCGCCAGCGGCGACCTGTCCGCCACCGACACGAAGGGCAACACCTACGCGATGGAGAGCAGCGTCAGCGACGGCGGGCTACCGGATCACCTCCGACGAGTTCTCCGGTGTGACAACCCTCGACCGTACGGCCGGCACCAACGGCTCCGGATCAGCCTTCTCGTCCGGCTCCACCGCACTCACCAGCACCGGCAACGAGGTGGTCTTCGCTGCCGTGTCGGTGCCCCAAGCCTCGGGCAGTCCCAGCTGGACAAGTGGCTGGCGAGACCTCGGCAACTACGTCGTCGGCGCCCATACCCTGGGCCGCAGCTACCAGTTGCCCACCACGGTAGGGACCTTCGCGGCCAGCGAGAGCGCCCCGGGCAACTGGCTTGCGACCGTGGTCACCTTCAAACCGTGAGGCGCGCGCACCGCAGATGTCAGGCGGACGTTCCCGTCGCCTTCCCTGCTCCGACAGACGCCTTGAGCTCCTCGACGCGGTTGGTCAGCTCCCAGGTGAACTCGGGGAGCTCGCGGCCGAAATGACCGTAGGCGGCGGTCTTGGCGTAGATCGGGCGCAGCAGGTCCAGATCCGCGATGATCGCTGCCGGTCGCAGGTCGAACACGTCGAGCACGGCCTGTTGGATCGCGCCGACCGGGACGTTCTCGGTGCCGAAGGTCTCCACGAAGACGCCCACCGGCTGGGCCTTGCCGATCGCGTAGGCGACCTGCACCTCGCAGCGCCGGGCCAGGCCCGCGGCGACGATGTTCTTGGCCACCCAGCGCATCGCGTAGGCCGCCGAGCGGTCCACCTTGGAAGGGTCCTTGCCGGAGAACGCACCGCCACCGTGGCGGGCCATGCCCCCGTAGGTGTCCACGATGATCTTGCGGCCGGTCACACCGGCGTCGCCCATCGGGCCACCGACCACGAACTTGCCGGTCGGGTTGACCAGCAGCCGGTAGCCCTGGGAGGGAATGTCGAACATCTCGAGTACCGGGTCGATCACGTGCTTGCGGATGTCGGGGGTCAGCTGGGCGTCCAGGTCGATCCCGTCGGCGTGCTGGGTGGAGAGGACGACGGTGTCGACCCGGACCGGGTGCTCGTCCTCGTCGTACTCGATGGTGACCTGGGTCTTGCCGTCCGGACGCAGGTAGTCCAGCGTGCCGTCCTTGCGGACCGCGGTGAGCTTCTCGGCGAGCCGGTGCGCGATGGTGATCGGCAACGGCATCAGCTCGGGGGTGTCGTCGCAGGCGTAGCCGAACATCAGCCCCTGGTCACCGGCACCCTGCTTGTCCATCGCGTCGACGGACCCGGTGCGTGCCTCGTGGCCCGAGTCGACGCCCTGGGCGATATCGCCGGACTGTCCACCGATCGCCACCATCACGCCACAGGACTTTCCGTCGAAGCCCTTGTCGGACGAGTCGTAGCCGATGTCCAGGATCCGCTGGCGGACCTTCTCCTTGATGTCCACGTAGCCGGTGGTGCTGACCTCACCGGCGACCACGACGAGACCGGTCGTCAGCAACGTCTCGACGGCCACGCGGCTGGTCGCGTCCTGCTCCAGCATCGCGTCGAGCACGGAATCGCTGATCTGGTCGGCGATCTTGTCCGGGTGTCCCTCGGTCACGGACTCCGAGGTGAACAGACGTCCAGCCACAGCTACTCCTAGTGCGTGCATCGGTACGGATGGGTCAGCAGGTCCGTGGAGAACCGTATCGGGTCATCTCACAGGCCGGTCACGAGTCTCAGTGTGGTGCGTCGAGCAGGGCCACGACCTGGTCCCAGACCACGTGCGCCAGGGCTTCCTTCGAGCCGTGCGGAACGCTGACCGGCTCGCCGGTCGCGGCGAGTACGACGGCCTCGTTGTCGGGGCTGCCGAACACGGCGCCACCACCGACGTCGTTGACCACGAGCAGATCACAGCCCTTGCGGGCCAGCTTGGCCCGGGCGTGGTCGAGAACCGTCCCGTCGGCGTCACCGGTCTCCGCGGCGAAGCCGACGACCACCTGCTGCGGGTCCTGGGAGGCGGCGCGGTCACGCACCAGACCGGCCAGGATGTCGTGGGTCACGACCAGTGCCAGCGTCGGAGCCGAACCGTCGGTGCTCTTCTTGATCTTGTCCTCGGAGGTGGTCGCCGCCCGGAAGTCGGCGGGCGCGGCTGCCATCACGACGGCTGCAGCGCCGCGTGCCGCAGCTCGCACTTCCCGGTCGAGCTGCTCGGTGGTCTCGACATGGACCACCTTCACCCCCGCCGGGTCGGGCAGCGTCACGTTGGCGGCGAGCAGGGTGACCTCCGCGCCCCGAGCGGCCGCCGTACGAGCCAGTGCGTAGCCCTGGCGCCCCGAGGAGCGGTTGCCGAGGAAGCGCACCGGGTCGAGGTACTCCCGGGTGCCCCCCGCCGACACCACGACCCGGCATCCGGCCAGGTCACGCAACTGCCCGTTGGTGCGACGGGCGAGCACGTCGAGGGCGAACGTGAAGATCTCGCCCGGGTCCGGCAGCCGGCCCTTGCCGCTGTCTGCGCCGGTCAGGCGACCTTCGGCGGGCTCGATCACCAGCGCGCCGTGGTCGCGGAGCAGTGCCACGTTGGCCGCGGTGGCGGGGTGCCCCCACATCTCGGTGTGCATCGCCGGCGCGAACACCACCGGGCACCGGGCGGTGAGCAGGGTGCTGGTGAGCAGGTCGTCGGCCATCCCGTGCGCCGCCCGGGCCATCAGGTCGGCCGTTGCCGGAGCCACCACGACGAGGTCGGCGCTCTGCCCGATGCGCACGTGGCGCACCCGCTCGACGTTGGCCCACACCTCGCTCGACACCGGCCTGCCGGACAGTGCGGCCCAGGTCGGCGCACCCACGAACTCCAGGGCTGCCGCGGTCGGCACCACCGTGACGTCGTGACCGGACTCGGTGAACAGCCGGAGCAGCTCACACGCCTTGTACGCAGCAATCCCGCCGCTCACGCCGAGGACGACGTGAGGACGGGACCGGGATGCAGGGACGGACCCTGGGCTGCCGAGGGTCACTCGGCCTTCGGCTCTCCCGCTTCGGCTTCCGCCTCCGGGTCGAAGTCCTCACAGGTGAGCAGGTCCGCGTTGATCTCGCGCAGCGCGATCGAGAGCGGCTTCTCCTGGACGTGGGTGTCGACGA
>JBBSVL010000272.1:0-4289 GCA_038233595.1 Propionibacteriales bacterium
ACCGGACCGGTCACCGCCGACGATCTGGCAGCGGTGCAAGCCCAGCTGGGCCGCCGGCCGCGCTCGATCCATGCGATCGGTCATCGCTGCCCCTGTGGAAAGCCCGACGTCGTGACCACCGAACCGCGGCTTGACGACGGGACCCCGTTTCCCACGACGTTCTACCTGACCTGTCCCCGGGCGGCCGCTTGGATCGGCACTCTCGAGGCGTCCGGCCTGATGCGCGAGATGAGCGACCGGCTGACCGGTGACCCCGACCTCGCGGCGTCCTACGACGCGGCGCACCGGGCCTACCTCGCCGCGCGTGCGGCGATCGGAGAGGTGCCGGAGATCGCGGGCGTCTCCGCGGGCGGGATGCCCGAACGGGTGAAGTGCCTGCACGTGCTGGCCGGCCAGTCGCTGGTGCAGGGTCGAGGCGTGAACCCTTTCGGGGACGAGGTGCTCGACCGGCTCGGGGACTGGTGGGGGACCGGGCCGTGCGTGGCCACCGAGGAGGGGACCCGATGACCCGCGTCGCTGCGATCGACTGCGGCACCAACACGATCCGGTTGCTGATCGCCGACCTCGACGCCGAGACGGGACACGAGCTGGAGCAGGTCCGCAAGATGCGGGTGGTCCGGCTCGGCGAGGGTGTCGACCGCACCGGCCGGCTCGCCGAGGCCGCCCTGGAGCGTGTGTTCGGTGCCGTCGACGACTACGCCGCGATGATCGCCGAGCACGACGTCGCGAGCACCCGGTTCTGCGCCACGTCGGCCGCCCGCGACGCCGAGAACGCAGAGGAGTTCATGCGAGGTGTCGAGGACCGCCTGGGCATCCGTCCCGAGGTCCTGCGTGGGGAGGAGGAGGCCCGGCTCTCCTACGACGGAGCGACCCGCACGTTGGGCACGAGCCTGGCGCCGCCGTACCTCGTGCTGGACATCGGTGGCGGCTCGACCGAGCTGATCCTGGGAAGCGAGCCCGGCCAGGTCTCGGCCGCGCACTCCCTCGACATCGGTTCGGTGCGGATCAACGAGCGACACCTGCACGACGACCCGCCCACGACGGAGCAGGTCGCCGCCGCGACGGCCGACATCGACGCGGCCCTCGACTCCTGTCCGGTCGACCCCGCCGACGCGAAGGCGGTGATCGGGGTGGCCGGCACGGTGACCACGGTCGCGGCTGCCGTCCTCGACCTCCCGGCGTACGACCGTTCGATCCTGCACCACTGCGTGATCGCCACCGCCGGCGTCCAGGGGGTGGTCAGCCGGCTGCTGTCGATGAGTGTGGAGGAGCGCCGGGCGCTGCCGTTCATGCACCCGGGCCGCGCCGACGTGATCGGTGCGGGCGCCCTGATCCTGGATCGGGTGCTGTGCCGTACCGACGTGGCCTCGATCCTGGTCTCGGAGTCCGACATCCTCGACGGGATCGCCTGGGCGCAAGTCCTGTGAGCGAAGCGCGAGACCGAGGAACGAGGTCGAGCTGCGAGTGACCAATCAACCTGTGAGCGAAGCGCGAGACCGAGGAACGAGGTCGAGCTGCGAGTGACCAATCAACCTGTGAGCGAAGCGCGAGACCGAGGAACGAGGTCGAGCTGCGAGTGACCAATTCACCTGTCAGGGGCTGCGCGTGCATGGACGCTCCCGGTTCGGGGAACCGTGACTGGGGTACAAGGACTGGGCGGACCCTCCGCCCGCAGTCGACTCGGAAGGCATCCGCAGATGAGTGACCACACCACACCACCCACCCGTGACGAACCCCTCGGAGCCTTGGTCGCCCAGCTCAGCCAGCAGACGTCCGAGCTGGTGCGTAGCGAGCTGCGACTCGCACAGGCCGAGATGACAGTGAAGGGCAAGCGCGCCGCGCTCGGCCTCGGCATGTTCGGTGGCGCAGGCCTGCTGGCCTTCTTCGGGCTCGGCGTGCTGATCACCGCCGCCGTCCTCGGGCTCGCCGAGGCACTTCCCGGCTGGCTCTCGGCGCTGATCGTGGCGGTCGTGCTCTTCGCCATCGCCGGAGTGGTCGCCCTGGCCGGGAAGAAGAACGTCACCGAGGCCACGCCGGCCAAGCCGGAACAGGCGATCGTGGGTATCAAGGACGACTTCACGACCGTCAAGGGAGGCAACGCCTGATGAGCACCGATGAGCCCACCACGCCTGAAGAGATCAAGGCCGACATCGAGCGGCAGCGCGAGCACCTGGCTGGCACGGTCGACGCGCTGCACCACAAGCTCGACGTCAAGGCACAGACAAAGGCCAAGGTGGCAGACGTGAAGAACCGGGTCACCACGGATACCGGTACGCCGCGTCCCGAGCTGGTGGCGGTCGGCGTTGGTGCCGTCGTCGTCCTGGTCGCGTTCCTCTTCTGGCGAAGGAGGCGCTGAGTGTCCGGGCGCGAGCAGACCCGGTCCACGGAAGCCGTCGAGTCCCCGGGGCCAGACCCGCGCACGGACGCACCGGAGTCCGACCACCCCGGCAAGGTCGAGAAGCCGACCGACCTGAAGAAGCCGTCGCTGATGGTCGCCCTGAAGAACACGGTGCGTGAGTTCGGCAGTGACCACTGCACCGACCTGGCTGCCGCGCTGACCTACTACTCGGTCCAGGCAGTCTTCCCTGCCATTCTCGCGCTGTTGTCGCTGCTCGGCGTCGTCGGCCAAGGCAGCAAGTCCGTGCAGACCGTGCTCGACGTGCTCAGCCCACTGGTCGCACCGGACATGCTCACCCAGATCGCGAAGATCCTGAAACCGCTGGCCACCAGCCAGGGCGCGGGTCTCGCGCTGGTCGTCGGCGTCGTCGGCGCCCTGTGGTCGGCCTCTGGCTACGTCGGGGCTTTTGCGAGGGCGATGAACCGGATCTACGAGGTCGAGGAGGGCCGGCCGTTCTGGAAGATGCGCCCGATGCAGCTGGCCGTCACCGTGGTCTCCGTGCTGTTGTGCGCCGTCGTCCTGCTGATCCTCGTGGTCAGCGGCCCGGTCGCGCAGTCGATAGGCGCCAAGATCGGGGTGGGCAACACCGCCGTCACCGTGTGGGGGATCGCCAAGTGGCCGGCGCTCCTGCTGGTCGTGGTGGTGGTGGTGGGGCTGCTCTACTGGGCGACCCCGAACGTCCAGCAGCCCAGGTTGCGCTGGATCTCCCCAGGGGCGTTCGTCGCGATCGTGATCTGGCTGCTCGCCTCCGTCGCGTTCGCCTTCTACGTCGCCAACTTCTCGTCGTACAACAAGACCTACGGCACAGTGGGCGGCCTGCTTGCGTTCCTGTTGTGGATCTGGATCACCAACGTCGCCCTGCTGTTCGGTGCCGAGCTCGATTCCGAGCTCGAGCGCAGCCGTGAGCTGCAGTCCGGCATCGCCGCCGAGGACGTCCTTCAGCTGCCATTGCGCGACGATCGTGGTGTGAAGAAGGCGGCGGCTAAGCGGGAGAAGGCGATCGCCGGCGGCCGCGAGCTGCGTGAGAGGTTCGCCCACAAGGGCGACTCAGGCGACCGTCCCTACAAGTGACCCTGCTACCTCACCCGGTCACCGGCCAGCTGTTCCCGAGCCCGGTGCTGCCCGGCACCGGCTGGCCGGACGACCCGGCCGACGCGACGACGGTGGTCGCCGACACTGCTGCCGACGTCGTCCGGTTGGCGCAGGGAGCATCGCTGGGCGACGTCTCAGCGCGGGTGTCCGTGTGCCGGGCCTGTCCCCGTCTGGTCGCCTGGCGCGAGGAGGTCGCAGTCACCAAGCGGGCGTCGTACGGCGAGGAGCCGTACTGGGGCAGACCTGTGCCCGGGTGGGGATCCGATGCCCCGGGGGTGCTCGTGGTCGGCCTGGCCCCGGCCGCCAACGGGGGCAACCGGACCGGCCGCAACTTCACCGGCGACCCCTCCGCGGACTGGTTGTACGCCTCCCTGCACCGCACCGGTCTGGCCACCCAGCCCACCTCCCACAACGCCGGCGACGGGCAACGTCTCGTCGGCGCCCGGCTACTCGCTCCCGTGCGCTGCGCGCCTCCTCAGAACAAGCCGACGGCCCTGGAGCGTGTCACCTGCGCCCCCTGGCTGGACCGTGAGCTGACCCTGGTGCTCCCGACTACTCGCGCCGTGGTCTGCCTCGGCGCCATCGGCTGGGCCGCGACCCTGACGGCGCTCGCGGCCACGGGCCTCGACGTACCGCGGCCACGCCCGCGTTTCGGTCACGCCGCGGAGGTGCAGGTGGGCCACCTGACCGTGCTCGGCTGCTACCACCCGTCCCCGCACAACACCTACACCGGGCGGCTCACCGAGCCGATGATGGACGCGGTCTTCCTCCGTGCCATCGAGCTTTCGGCTGGGCGGGC
>JBBSVL010000273.1:0-4274 GCA_038233595.1 Propionibacteriales bacterium
GCTCGTCTTCCGGGCCGTTCGGGCGGTCTGGCATGCCCAGACGCTACCTTGCGGAACCTGCTCAGCTCAGGGCGACGCAGCCGATCCCGGCGAGCACGACGGCGGCGCCCAGTGCGCGTCTCCAGCCGCCCGGCTCCTTGAGCAGGGTCACCCCGAGCAGCGAGCCGATCACGATGCTGGTCTCCCGGGTGCTCGCAACGAGCGCGACCGGTGCCAGCTGCATCGCATGGAGCACCAGCACGTAGGCCAGCGGGGAGAGCGCCGAGACTGTCAGGACCTCGCGACGGTGGGCTCGCCAGACCCCGGGGACCGTGTCGCGGTGGCGCCAGGCGCGGGGAGCCAGCGTGAGGGTCTGGAACAGCAGGCTGATCGTGAAGTACACAAGCGGCGGCACCCCCAGCCCGTTGACGCCATGACTGTCCCAGAGCGTGTACGCCGCAATGGTGAGGCCGGTCGCCGCACCCCAGACGACGCCGGCGCGGACCGGCCGGGGCGGGGAGGCCGCGTCAGCGGTGACGCGCCGGCCGGGCAGGCTGATCAGGCCGATGCCGCTGAGGATCACCAGGGCGCCGAGGCTGCCGAGCGCGGCCGGCCGTTCGCCCAGAGCAGTGACTGCCACGACGAGGGTCACCAGTGGGCCGACCCCGCGCGCGACGGGGTAGACCAGGCTCAGGTCGCCACGCCGGTATCCCCGCTGCAGCGTCACGCCGTACACCGTGTGCAGCACGCCGGACACCGCCGGGCCGAACAACCAGGCCGCGTCCGGATGCGCGTGGTGCAACAGTAGCCAGACGGCCGTGACCGGCAGCAACAGCACCACGGAGCCGACCACGTAGACGAAGACGAACACGCCGCCGTCGGCGACAACGCCGCGGGCCGCGAAGTTCCACAGTGCATGGGCGACCGCCGCCACCAGGACCAGGGCGAGCGCGTCGGCGGGCATCAGTCGCCGTACGCCATCGCCGTCACCCGCCACATCCTGCCTGCCCGATGCCCGGCGCGTCGTACCCGGCCGGGACGCATGTGACTGGTGATACTTGCCGCACAGGTTCGAGGCGGTTGCTGCGCAACCTTCTCAACCACCGTGCACGAGAGAGGTCAACCCGATGCTGTCCGCATCTTCCCCCGGGTTGCGAGACCGGAGCGCCCAGCTGAGCCGGATCCACTTCCGGCGCGCGCTGACCCTGATGCTGATGACCCTGGTCCTCCCTGGGTCCGCGCAGCTCGCCGTAGGCAACAAGCAGACCGGCCGCATCGTGCTGCGCGTGCTGGCCGGCCTCATCGGCACCGCCGTGCTGCTGGGGCTGATCGGTGCGATCTGGTCCAGCTTCGTTTTCTGGCTGCTCAGCAACACGCTGTTCCTCGGTGTGGTCCGGTTCGGCCTGATGGCGCTCGCTCTGGGCTGGGCCTTTCTCTTCGTCGACGCCTGGCGGCTCGGCGACCCGCTGGCGCTGAGGCAGAAGCAGCGGCTGGCGATGGTCGGGATCAACGGGCTGCTCTGCTTCTCGGTGGCGGGAACGCTGCTCTTCGCCTCCCACGTGGTCACCGTGCAGCGCGACTTCATCGCCACCATGTTCACCGCCGGCAAGGTCACCACGGCCCACAACGGCAGGTTCAACGTGCTGCTGCTCGGCGGCGACTCCGGCAAGACTCGCTGGGGGCTGCGCCCGGACAGCCTCACGGTCGCCAGCATCGATGAGAACACCGGCAAGACCGTGCTCTTCGGCCTGCCCCGCAACATGCAGAACTTCCCGTTCGCCAAGGGCTCGGTGATGGCCCAGCAGTTCCCCCACGGCTACAACTGCTCGACCTGCGAGCTGAACTCGCTGGTCACCTGGGCGGCCGACCACACCAGTCTGTTCAAGGGCTACACCAACCCGGGAGTGGAGGCCACCAAGGAAGCGGTCCAGGGGATCACCGGACTGAAGATCAACTACTACGTGATGGTGAACCTCGAAGGGTTCCAGCAGCTCGTCGACGCCGTCGGTGGTGTCACGCTCACCGTGCGCGACCCGATCCCGATCGGCGCGTTGGGCGACTTCCACGGCAAGTACATCAAGGCCGGGACGCGCAAGCTCAACGGCTACGACACGCTCTGGTTCGCCCGCTCCCGGATGGCCGCGGACGACTACTCCCGGATGGCCCGCCAGAAGTGCGTGATGAACGCGATGCTCCAGCAGCTAAGCCCCAAGGAGGTCGTGCTCAACCTGGACAAGATCGCCAAGGCCAGCGCCGCGATGGTGAAGACCGACATCCCGGCCTCCGAGCTGGACCGGTTCATGGCGCTCGCACTCAAGGTGCGGAGCCAGCCGGTGCGCACGGTCTCGTTCGTGCCGCCGATGATCGCGACCTACCGGCCGAACATCGCCAAGATCAAGAAGTCGGTGGTCGGCGCGATCAACCCCACCGCGGGCCGCGCAGCGACGAGCAAGGCGCCCGCGAAGACGTCCGCGAAGGCGACCAGACCCACGGGTACGACGGGTGGCTCCTTCGGCAACATCCAGCAGGGCTACGCCGCCAACCAGGCAACCGATCTGAGCAATGCCTGCTGACCTGAGCAGGGCGTCCGGCCCAGTAGGGTCGCCGGATGCCTCCCGTCTCTGACCGACCCAGGATCGTGGCGGTGGCGGTCACCTTCAACCGCGTCGAGCTGGTCAGCCGGGTGGTGGCCGCGCTCGGCCGCGGCACCGTGCTCCCCGACGAGATCCTGGTGGTCGACAACGCCTCGACCGACGACACGGTCGCCGTGCTCCGGGCCCTGGCCGCCTCCGGGGACTTCCCGGTCCCGATCACCGTGATCGAGGTCGGCCACAACTCGGGTGGCGCAGGTGGGTTCCACACCGGGATGGCTGCGGCCCTGGCCCGCGACGCTGACATGTTGTGGCTGATGGACGACGACGGCGTGCCCGCCGACGACTGCCTCGAGCTGCTGCTCCCACACCTGGGCGAACACGATTTCGTCGGGCCGGCCGTTGTCGCCGAGGACGACGGGAACCGGCTGTGCTTCCCGATCCGGCTGCCCGGTCGCGCGAGCGTGGTACACCGGTTGGCCGACGTCGAGCGCGTTGCGCACGACGGGCTGGTCGACGACGTGGTGATCCCGTTCAACGGGGTCCTGGTCACCCGCGAGCTGGTCGAGCGCATCGGTCTGGTTCGTGAGGAGTTCTTCATCTGGGGCGATGACGTGGAGTACCTCTGGCGCGCCCGTCGCGCCGGTGCCCGGATCGCCACGGTCGTGGCGGCCCGGTTCCGGCACCCCGCTACCGACGACCTGGGCACACCCCTGATGCTCGGGCGTACGACGTACAACCACTCGCCGTCCGACCTCAAGCACTACTGCATGTGCCGCAACAACGTCGCCAACCTCCGCGAGTTCGTCGGCCTGCACGGGGTGCTTGCGTTCCTGGTCAAGACGATCTGGTTCTACACGTTGACCCGGCCCGACCTGGGCCGGCTCCGGATGAGCCTGCGGGCGATGTGGGCCGGCTGGCTCGGCGACTTCACCGGACACCGGAGGTACCTCGCTTGAGCGAGACCGTTGCCGTCGTCGTGGTCACCTTCAACCGTGCCGACCTGCTGGCCCGGATGCTCGACGGCCTGGCCCGGCTCGAACGGCAGCCGGACGCCGTGATCGTGGTCGACAACGCCAGCACCGACCACACCCGTCAGGTGCTGGAGCGGGCAGCGAACCCTGGTCTACTACCCCTCCACCCGGCCGAGAACAGCGGGGGAGCGGGAGGCTTCCACCTCGGGGTACGGACCGCCTACGAGCAGGGCTTCGACCGGATCTGGCTGATGGACGACGACGTCGTGCCCGCCTCCGACTGCCTGACGGTGCTGATGACCACCGACGAGGCCTGTCTGATGGCTGTGCGCGAGGACCTGACCGGGAGGCTGGTCGAGAAGGCCGCCACGGTCTTCGACCTGCACAACCCGCTCGCCATCAAACCCAAGACCGGCATGGTCGAGACGACTTACGTCACTCGTGCGGCGATGCCTGACCTGGTGGAGCTCCAGAACGTCGCGTTCGAGGGCTTCCTGGTCCGCCGCGACGTGGTTGAGGCGATCGGGCTGCCCGACCCGACCTACTTCATCTTCTACGACGACGTGGACTTTGCGATCCGCGCTCGACGCGCCGGCTACCGGATCTGGGGCGTCCGCGACGCGGTGCTGGTGCGCCAGCTCGACTTCGACCAGCAGCACGACCTCTCGGGCTGGAAGGGTTTCTACATGTACCGGAACCTGTTCGTCGTGCACTTCCGCTACGGCGAGAA
>JBBSVL010000274.1:0-4274 GCA_038233595.1 Propionibacteriales bacterium
CGCGGTCATCATGGCGTTCGGGCTCGCCGTGCTGGCGATGCTGCTGCCCTCGACCCTGGGTCTTGCACGCGTTCCGCTTGTCGAGGTCGCGGCCGCCGCGGCGCTCGGGGCCGGCGCGTTCGCAGCTGCGGGCGCGCTGCACGACGGGGTACGGGTGCCGCTGGCGGCCTGTCTGGTGGCTCCGACGCTCGCCGTGTGGCCCGTGGGCCGGATCCTGCTGGTGCCGGTGGACCTGGCGGTGGCCGCGTCGTTCGCGGCAGGCGCCGTACTCCTCGCGGCGAGCAGGAGCCGGGTTCGGTCATTGTCCTGGGGCGTCGTGGTGGCGCTGACCGCTTTCGGACTGGTCGGCTCGGTGGCCGGAGCCGGGGCCTGGTCCGTCGACGAGCCCGCAGCGAGCGATCCGCGGATGGTCGCGGGCAACGGCATCGTGGTGGCGGTGGACACGCACGCCTTCTTGATCCAGCAGGGCGCCGTGATCCTGCGCGGGGACGGGCGCACCGCGATCGCCGACTTCCTCGCCTCACCCGATCCGAGCGCACCGATAGGTCGAACGAAGTCGGGCGAACAGACGACCAGCCATGAGAGCTACCTGTGGCGCATGCAGCTCGCTGCCCGTGACGCGGACCGATCCCTCAAGGCAAAGCAGATGCCCGACCACTTCTTCAACTGGTGGACCCACTCGGGAAAGGGACTGATCGCGGGCACGTCCGCTGCGACTTGGGCCGAGCAGCAGCTCGCCCTCGCGACGAAGGCCTGGCGGGCCGGCGACCGGGCCGGTGCGATGTACTACCTAGGCGCGGCCACCCATCTGGTCGGTGACGGCTGTACACCCCCCCACGAGTCGCCGTACGTACCGAACCATCGCGCCTACGAGGAATGGATCGTGCCCCGCCAGCACACCATGAAGGTCATCCATGGCGGGATCTACCGGCAGGACTTCCGGGTCGAGACCGGCCATGGTGGGCCCGACTGGTCCAGCTCCCACACCCGAGGGTGGGTCGATGAGTGTGCGCACCGGGCCGCGGAGCTGATCGTGAACACGGGCCAACCTCCTCCTGACGACCCGGCGAGCGGCGGCACATACGACGACACGGGCGCTCATTTTCGCGATGCCCAGCGACTCACCGCCGGCTACATCGCCTTCTTCTTCGACACCGTGAAGGGCCCCTGATGACTGCGCACCCAACCGCCTCCTCGCACCGCACCGCCGCTGTACGGTCGAACCGCGGCGGGGCCATCGCGACCGTTCTGGTCGGTGTGATTGCCACCTTCGGAGTCTTGATGAGCTCGGCCGTGGCCGCCATCGTGGTCGCTGGAGCCTTGCAGTGGAACCACGGCGTGGCGCACGCGCTCGACAACGCATTCCCGCTGGTTGTGCTGTTCCTCGGAATGGTTCTCAGCGGTCGGGTGGCAGTCGACGTCGCGGGTCAACGAGCAATCACGAGCGTGGTCGGTGCGGCTGTGATCGTGGCCGCACTCGGGATGGCGGTCAGCATCACCAGCGAAGCACACGGAGACGCCATCGAGCCGTTGCAGGTTGCGGTGGCGACGCTCGTCGTCCTGGTCGTCGTCGGCTCATCCTCGTGGCTGGTGAGCAGGCACCGCACCCACCGACCTCTCTAGCGGCATCGGCCGCCGAGGCAGTTTCAATCACCCCCGCCACGACCAGCCCAGGGAGCCCGGAGCTCGTTCAGCCCCCAGAAAGGTTGGTGCCTCTAGTTTTCGAGCATGTCCTTGACTGGGTGGCCACTTCTTGCCGTGTTGCTCGTGTTGTGCGTCGTACTTCCGACGGCTGCGTTGGTGGGGTGGAGCCGGTTGCGACCGCGGGTAGTGGCGCGGATCGCTTGCGTCTCGCTACTGGTCGTGGGCCAACTGGCCGCGGTCGCTCTGGCGGCTGCGGCGGTCAACCGGTCGGGGAGCTACTACACCTCGTGGTCCCAGATCCTGGCGACCTTCTCGACTCCGACTGGCATCCATCACGTCAGCTCGAAGACTGTCGGGACGTCTGCGCGAGGAACGACACCGGAGACGGCTGGTTCGTTGTCCGGTCGGGTGGTCACCGGGTTCTCCGCGCCGTCGCAGTGGGCTGCGAAGGGGAAGTTGGAGTCGGTCACGATCACGGGTGCGAGCTCGGGGCTGACCTCGCACGCTTTCGTGTACCTGCCGCCGCAGTACTTCCAGTCGAAGTACCGGCACACCCAGTTCCCCGCGGCTGAGGTGTTCACCGGCTACCCCGGCAACGACCGCAACCTGTGGCACGGGCTGGACTACCCCGGCATCCTCCGCCAGGAGATCGCCGGGGGTCACGCTCGGCCGATGGTCCTGGTGCTGATGAGGACGTCGATGAGCTACCACCGAGACCTCGAGTGCAGCAACGTCCCGGGCGGACCGCAGGCGCAGACCTTCTTCGCCGACGATGTCATCTCCGGCGTGAGTCGCCACTTCCGGGTGCGGCCCGTCGGCTGGGGCGCGGTCGGTGACTCCACGGGCGGCTACTGCGCGGCGAAGCTGGCGATGACGTCCCCCACCGCCTTCCGCGCGGCGGTCTCTCTGTCGGGCTACTATCACGCGCTGCGAGACCACACCACCGGGGACCTGTACGGGGGTTCGCAGGTGGTGCGGGACCTGAACAGCCCGCGCTGGCGGCTCCAGCATCTGCCCGCCCCAGCGATCTCGCTGCTGGTGACCATCTCCAAGGAGGAGCACGGCCCCCTGGGATATGGCGACACCCAGAAGTTCCTCAAGCTCGCCAAAGCCCCTATGCGTGTGGACTCGATCATCACCCCGCACGGTGCTCACAACTTCCGGGCCTGGTCGGCCATCCTCCCGCAGTCCTTCGACTGGCTTTCCGCCAAGCTCAACGCACCAGGAGCCTCCCGATGAGCACCGTGACCGAGCTCCCCACACCGCCGCAGCACCCGACAACGCAGGATTCCGTCCCACCCCTGCACTCCGCGACACAGCGGTACGTCCCTACGCGGAGGGTCCGTGCCCCTCGGTGTCGAGCCGACGAGCGGACGCGGTGGATCGCGTCCAGGATCGTCGCGGCCCTGGGTGCAGCGGCCCTGATCTCGGCGCTGCCCACACCGCTGCGTGGGCTGATGCACGGTCTGTTCGGCGGGGGTGGCGTCGTCGGGCCGATCACCGCGACCGCCAGCATCGTGTTCTGGTCCCTGGGTCTGCTCCTGACTGCGCGGGGTCTACGCCACGGACACAAGCTCGCCTGGGTGCTGACCCTGGCCTTCCTCGGTGTCGCCCTCAGTCTGCATCTGGCACACCACAACGACGCGGTCGAGACCGGCCTGCTCTGCCTGGGGGCAGCGTGGCTCGTGCTACGCAAGCGCGCATTTTCCGTGCGGGTTTCGTCGGCCGCGACCGCGAGGGCACTGGCGATGGTCGGGGGCGTTGCAGGACTGGTGCTGCTGAGGAGCCCAGCGGTGCCGTTGGGTTTCGGAAGTGGCGTCGTGGCCACCTCTCTGCTCGGGCTGGCGCTGGTCGTCCTCGTCGGCGCCTTGTGGGCGCTGTTGTCTCCGCGCGCTGTTGAGCAGCTCTCCGACCTGGAGCGCCGGCTCGAGCGTGACCGTGCCCGGCAGATCGTCAAGACGCACGGTCGGGGGACCTTGGACTACTTCGCGCTGCGTGATGACAAGCGTTGGTTCTTCCACGCTCACAGTGTCGTTGCGTACGCCGTTCGGTTCGGTGTGTGCCTCGTCTCGCCGGACCCGATCGGCCCGGTCTGCGAGCGGCGGGAGGTATGGGCCGCGTTCACCGAGTACGCACGGTCGCACGGGTGGAGCGTGAGCGTTCTCGGCGCGAGCGGGGACTGGATCGACCTCTACCGGGCTTTCGGACTGCACCCGGTCTACCTGGGCGACGAGGCCGTCGTGGACTGCTCGACGTTCAGTCTGGAGGGGCGCGCGATGAGAGGTCTGCGTCAAGCCTGCAACCGTGTCGACCGGGCCGGCTACACCGTTACGTTCCACGACCCGACACAGCTCGACGAAGAGGCCCGGCGCGAGCTGCTCGAGCTGGCGGCCGTGAGTCGTGCGAGCGCTGTCGAGCGCGGATTCTCGATGACCCTGTCCCGGCTCTTCGACGCCGAGGACACCGGCCTGCTCCTCAGCGTCACGCGCGATTCGCAAGGACGCGCACGCGCGTTCGTCCAGTGGATGCCCGCCCCTGGCATCGAGGGATGGTCGTTGGACGTGATGCGCTACGACACCGGCCCGGAGGTCCCTAACGGACTGATGGACCACCTCATCGTGCAGACCATC
>JBBSVL010000275.1:0-4251 GCA_038233595.1 Propionibacteriales bacterium
ACGGCGACATCCCGCTCGGGCACTACTGCCGGCAGTCGCTGGTGGAGTTCCTCGACCGCGACGAGATCGTCAAGATCACCAAGCAGGGCTTCGCGTTCTTCGAGGAAGCGTTCGACTACGCCTACCCGTTCGGCAAGTACGACCAGCTCTACGTGCCGGAGTACAACATGGGCGCGATGGAGAACGCCGGCGCCGTCACCCTGCGCGACGAGTACCTCCCGCGCAGCAGGCAGCCGCGGTCCTTCTACGAGTTCCGCTGCAGCGTCATCCTGCACGAGATGGCGCACATGTGGTTCGGCGACCTGGTGACCATGAAGTGGTGGGACGACCTCTGGCTCAACGAGTCGTTCGCCGA
The DNA here is from genome assembly GCA_038233595.1 of Propionibacteriales bacterium. Lineage (GTDB taxonomy): Bacteria > Actinomycetota > Actinomycetes > Propionibacteriales > Nocardioidaceae > Marmoricola. The sequence goes on from JBBSVL010000275.1 coordinate 356, forward strand.
GTGGGCCTGCTACCACGCCGAGGCCGAGGCCACGGAGTTCACCGACTCCTGGACCGGCTTCGCCAACGCCCGCAAGCAGACCGGCTACGCCCAGGACCAGCTGCCCAGCACGCATCCGATCGCCGCCGACAACTACGACCTCGAGGCCGTCGAGGTCAACTTCGACATGATCACCTACGCCAAGGGCGCCGCGGTGCTCAAGCAGCTGGTCGCCTGGGTGGGCGTCGACGACTTCATGGCGGGCCTGCGGGAGTACTTCAAGGACTTCGCCTTCGGCAACTCCGAGTTCACCGACCTGCTCGCGGCCCTGGAGAAGTCCTCGGGTCGTGAGCTCACGGGCTGGGCCAAGGAGTGGCTGCAGACCGCCGGCGTCAACACCCTCACCCCGGAGTTCGAGCTCGACGCCGACGGCAGCTACAGCCGGCTGGCCGTGCGGCAGACGGCCCACCCGGACTGGCCGACCCTGCGGCGTCACCGGATCGGCATCGGCCTGTACGACGAGACTGTGTCCGATTCTGGGGCGAGCCGGCTGGTCCGTCGTACCTACATCGAGACGGACGTCCGCGGTGAGCTGACCGAGATCCCCGAGGCCGTCGGCGAGAAGCAGCCCGACCTGCTGCTGGTCAACGACGGGGACCTGGCCTACGCCAAGATCCGGCTCGACGAGCGGTCCCTTGCCACGGTCATCGGCGGTCTGTCGAAGCTCGACGACTCGCTCGCCCGGGCCCTGTGCTGGGGAGCGGCCTGGGACATGACCCGGGACGCCGAGCTGAGCGCGACCGCCTTCGTCGCCCTGGTGCTGGGCAACATCGGCACCGAGACCGACCCCTGGGGTGTCAGCCGGATCCCGACGTTCGGCGCCCAGGCGGTGAACTCCTACTCAGCACCCGAGAACCGGGCCGGTCTTAAGACGGCCTGGGAGAGCGGCCTACGCGAGCTGATGGCCGCCGCCGAGCCCGGCAGCGACCACCAGCTCACCTTCACCCGCTCGTTCGCCGTGGCTGCGCACAGCGACCAGGCGTGTTCCGACCTGGAGGCCCTGCTCGACGGTTCACTGACCCTGGAGGGGCTGGCGGTAGACCAGGACCTGCGCTGGGCGCTGCTCACCGGGCTCGCCGGAGCGGGTCGGGTCGACGAGGACCGGATCGAGCTGGAGCTCTCGCGCGACAAGACGATCTCCGGCAAGGAACACGCGGCGGCCGCCCGCACGGCCCGGCCGAGCAGCGAGGCCAAGGCAGCCGCGTGGGAGGCCGTGGTGGTCAGCACGGACACCCCGAACGAGACGGCACGGTCGATCATCACCGCGTTCCAGCGGCCAGGTCAGGACGAGGTCCTCGAACCGTACGTCGAGCTGTACCTGGAGGCGGCCAACACGCTGTGGGAGCACCTCGGGACACACCGGGCCTCGGTCGCGCTCGGACACCTGTTCCCCCGGCCGCTGGCCTCACCGGCACTGCTCGACCGGGTGGACACGTGGTTGGACACCTCTTCGGCCAACCCGGCGGCCAAGCGCTACGTGCTGGAGGGACGCGCCGACGTGGCGCGTTATCTCGCGGGACAGGCGAAGGACGCCGAGAGCGCGTGAGCCGACCGGCTGCGCACCGACGACCGGCTACGGCTCGTCGGTGTGCAGCACCCGGGGCTTCTGACACCGCTCGGCGAGCATCCCGAGCGCGTGCGTGATGCCGCCGACGAGGTCACCGGCTGCGAAGTCGGACTGCATCGCTGCGGCGACCAGGCGCACGGAGCCGTCGTCGAGGTCGCGGCGTACGTCGGACCCTGTCACCACCTCGAACGAACGGGCCGACGGGTCGATCACCAGCAGCACGCTGCGTGCGGGCGCAGAGAGGCGGTCGTGCAGCCGCTCCGCGAAGCCGCGCGGGTCCGCACCCTCCGTGGCGCCGACGAAGACCGAGAACTCGTAGCGGCACCGCGTCTCGGCCTCACGGATCGCCTTGTCGATGGCAAACTTCTGGCTGGCCGAGAAGCCGTCAGTACGTGGCACCGGATCCGCCTCGGTCGGTGGCCGATCCCAGCGCCGGGTGGTCAGAACCCTCAGCGGCATCGAGGCCGCCGCGGGGGCCGCCGAACCACTCACCTTCGCTGAGCCACGGCTGACCCGAGTGGTATGAGGACCCCTTGATCAGGTACGGGAGGGACGCGAGCAGCGCGATCACCAGGCCGATCGCACCAGGGATCAGGAACAGGACCACCAAGAAGTCCAACCCGGAGACGTGCGGCGAGTCCTGCCAGGTGGAAGGCGCGTCCGCGAACGCCACGCCGGCCGGGACGAGAAGAGCCGCGAGCACGCCCAAGGCGGCTGCCCGCACAGCCACGCGAGCAACGGGTGCAGATCCGTGAGTCATCACACGTGCAGGATATCGGTTTGTGTTTGGGCACGCCTCCCGAGGTTCCGTAACCTCGCGAGATGCCCCTGTTGCAGATACCCGCCACCTGTCAGGCCTCGCACAGCTACACCTGCGCCACGGTCTACGACTGGACCAGCAACGCAACGTTGGCCCACACCGCCGCCTGGCTGATCGGCACGCCACTGGCGATCCTGGCCCTGGTGGTGATCGGCGTCGTCGCAAGGTGGCTGCTGCACCGGATGGTGGACCGGGTGGTCGGGCGTGCCGCGTCAGGCATCCTGCCCAACCGCTTCAGCAGGGGCACGTTGGGGCGGCGCACCGGCGAGTCGAACGCGTCCGCCCGGCACGCCCAGCGGGTCCGGACCATGGGCTCGGCGCTGAAGAGCATGGTCAGCGGCGTCGTGCTGGTCGTCGTGGCGATCATGGTCGTCTCCGAGCTCGGCTACGACGTCGCGCCGATCCTGGCGGGCGCGGGCATCGTCGGTGTCGCGCTCGGCTTCGGGTCCCAGACCCTGGTCAAGGACTTCCTCTCGGGGGTCTTCATGATCTTCGAGGACCAGTACGGCGTGGATGACGTGGTCGACCTGGGCGAGGCCATCGGCACGGTGGAGGCGGTCAGCCTCCGGATCACCCGGGTCCGCGACATCAACGGCACCGTCTGGTACGTCCGCAACGGCGAGATCCTGCGGGTGGGCAACATGAGCCAGAACTGGGCGCGCACGGTGCTCGACGTCCGGGTCGGCTACAGCGCGGACCTCAACCAGGTCCGCCGCGTCCTCATGGAGGTCTCCCACGACCTGTGGGGCGACGAGGACTTCAAGGGTCAGGTCATCGAGGAGCCCGAGGTGTGGGGCGTGCAGTCGCTCGATCCCGACGCGGTCCTCGTCCGGGTGACGATGAAGACGCCCCCCGGGCAGCAGTGGGCGGTCGCTCGTGAGATGCGGGAGCGGATCAAGGCCCGTTTCGACTTCGAGGACATCGAGATAGCCAAGCCCCAGCTGGTGGTGTGGCAACGAACCCATCCCGCGGACCACGCACCCCAGCCGAAGCCTGCTGAGTAGGTCTACTCAGCACGGTTGAGCGGTTCGGGCGGTGCGAAGCGGCGGCCCACCCCCGAGAATCGGACCCATGAGCCGACTCGCCGACCCCACCTCGTGCCCCGACTGCCGGGGCCGGGTCTCCCCCGAAGCCGTCTGCACCTCCTGTGGGCTCACCCTCACCGGTCCGCTGTCCACCCAGCTGTGACGGGCCATGCTGACCGCCGACGACCTCGTCGAACGGCTGCGTCGCGAACACGCGCCCGCTCCGGCGCCCGACCAGGCTGCCCAGCCCCCGGCGTACACCCCGCTCCCCCCGCCCGCACCGGGGTCAGGTCCCAGCGAGGCTCGACGGCCGGGACTCCCCGGCCGGGCTGTCCCGGTGATCCTGCTGGGCCTCGGTGGCGTGTTCGTCTTCGTAGCGGTCAGCCTCTTCCTCGCCGTGACCTGGCAGGCGCTCCCGCTCGTGGTCAAGGCCGCGATGATGGTC
>JBBSVL010000276.1:0-4228 GCA_038233595.1 Propionibacteriales bacterium
CGCCTCCCGAGCCCCCGACCATCCCCCCACCAGCCAGGAGCTGCCGTTGCCTTCCAAGCAGGCTGCCGCGCTGCGGGCCCGCGACGCGGTCCGGCGGAGGGCCCAGCAGGCGACCCGCAAGGTCCGTCGGCAGGCTGAGCCGGCAGGGCCGGCGGCAGGGGACGGCGCGGTTCCGCTGGTGTCGGTCGTGCTGCCGGTGTGCGACGCGCAGGCCGCCTACCTCGAGTCGGCTCTGCGTTCCGTGCTCGAACAGCGGCACGAACGGTTGGAGATCCTGGTCGTCCCGCACGGCCGGTGCGACCGGGTCGTCGCCAGCAGCCTCCTCACGGAGGACCCGCGCGTGCTGGTCTGCGCAGCGGTCGCCGACCTCGGCACTGCCCGCGACGAAGGAGCCGGGCAGGCGCGGGGCAGCTACCTGATGTTCATGTCCGCGTCGGACACGATCCCCACCCGGGCGCTGGGGGCGCTGGTCACCACTCTCGAGGAGTCCGGCTCCGACTTCGCGGTGGGGCAGGCGATCCAGCCCGCACGGTGGCGTCCTCGGGTCGCCGCCCTCCAGCCGCCGCGCGCACAACGTCGTACGACGGTCGGAGCGGTGCCGCACCTGGTCACCGACACCCATCCGGGGAACCGGCTGTTCCGGACGTCGTTCTGGCGCGAGACCGCCCTGGCCTTCACCGGTGCGGGCGCCGCGCACAGCCCGGTTGTCGAGGCCTACCTGCGCAGCGGCGCCTTCGACGTCGTCGAGGCGGTCACCTACCGGGACCTGGACCGTGCTGACGGCACGCCCGTCGGCTACGTCCGCGACCAGATGAAGGGGCTCGCGGGCTGGCTGGACCAGCAGCGAGCCACCCTGGCGGTGCTGGAGCAGGCGGGCACGACCGGGGTCCGCGACAGCGTGCTGCTCGACAACTGGCTCGTCGCCGTGCTCGAGCACCAGGCCCGCGTCTTCTTCGAGGACCTCGAACGTGCCGACGACGCCCAGTGGAAAGCGCTGCGCGAGCACCTCGACCACCTGGTCGAGGTCGGGGGCGAGCCGGTCCGGGGCCGGTTGGGTGTCCAGACCCGCCTTCGCCTGTGGCTGGTCCAGCAGGATGCCCGCGCCCCGCTGGAGCAGCTGCTCGCCAGCCTGCGGCTGGAGGGCGTGAGCATGCGTACGAGCGTCCAGGACGGCGTCGTCCGGGCGCAGTACCCGTTCGAGGGGAGCGACGAGCTGCGGATCCCCGAGAGCTGCCTGGAGCTGACCCCACACGAGACACCGCTGCGGGTCTGCCTGCGCAACGTGCACTGGGCCGACGTACACACCATCGAGCTCGACCTCTTCGCCTGGATCGACTTCGTCGACGGGTGCGGCGAGCTGCCCGAGGTCGAGGTGACTCTGACGACGGACGCCGGTGGCCCGGTGCTGAAGCTCCCCGTCGAGCAGCGTCGCGACGAGCTGGTCAACCCCGTCGCCCAGCATCGTTACCAGGACTACTCCGGCGGAGCGATGACCGTGCGCGTCGACGCGGCCGCCCTGGTTGCGGCGTCGCTCGGCCTGGAGGCGCTGGGAAGCGCGCCGTCCTGGCAGCTCCGGGTCCGCCTCGGCTACCAAGGGGTGACCCGCGAAGGCACCGTGACCGACGTCGACCTCCGCGGGTCCGCAGCGGAGATGGAGACCATGGCGCTCGCTCCTCGTGCCGTCGGGTCACGACACGTCACGGTGGACTCCGACCCGGAGGTCGGAGTCAGGTTCGGCACCGAGCAGCTGCCCGGGATCCGGCTGGTCTCCGGTGCGGTCGTTGGCCGCCACGTCACCGGTGAGCTCCGCTCCGACCTCACGGTCACCGACCTGCTGCTCCGCCGCAAGGACGGCCGCGAGGTGCGGTGCCGCGTGCAGGTGGACGGCGAACGGCAGTCGTTCGCGCTCGACCTCCCCTCGGTGGGGTACGCCGAAGGAGAGACCGCGGTGCGGCACTGGCGGGCCCGGGCGGTGACCACCGACGGCCGGGAGCATCCGGTGGGCTGGCCGGACCTGGGCGACCGGTGGCTGGCCGCGTCCGGCTCGGCAGAGCTGGCGTTCAGCTGCTCCCCGACCGGCTCCTGCAACGTCTCCGAGACCACCAGGACCGTGGTCGTCGACGACATCGCCCTGGAGGACCTGGGGATCCGCGTCCGAGGGCACTGGCTGGGCCCGGTTCCCTCGACCTGGCGGGTCGAGGTCAGCGGCAGGTGGGCACGGCTGCAGGACACCCCACTCAGCTCGGAGGCCGGTGACTTCGATGCGCTGCTTGCGACGACCCAGCTGGAGTGGGGCCGGGAGACCTGCGTCCCGCTGGGTCCCTACGGAGTCTCCGTGGTGGTCGGCGAGGGGGACGACGCGACGGTCTCGGTGCCCCGGCTCGGCGAAGCCCTCAACCGGCGACTCCTGGAGGAGGTGACCGGCAGGTACTTCCGGATGCGGCTGACCTGGGTCGACCGTGAGCCGGGCATCGTTCTCGACGCGCCCCGCAGCGGCGAGGAGCGGGGTGCGTTCGCGCAGAACAGGCTGCGTGCGGAGTACCAGGAGAACGACGCCCTCCAGGTCGACCCCCGGCTGGTCTACCTGGAGTGCTACGACGGCAGGACCGCGACGGACAGCCAGCTGGCCATCGCCGAGGAGCTGCTGCGGTCGCGCCCGGACCTGCACCTGTGCTGGGGCGTGTGGGACTTCTCGGCCTGGGTCCCGGAAGGGGTCACCCGGGTGCTGCTGCACAGCCGGGAGTGGCACCGGGTGCGCACCACGGCCGGCTACCTGGTCAACAACATCGACTTCGAGCGCCGGTTCCGCAAACGACCCGGCCAGCGCTACCTGCAGACGTTCCACGGACAGCCCGCGAAGTCCATGGGCATCCGGATGTGGGAGGGCAAGCAGCTGACCCCGCGCATGATCCGGGCCGAGCTCGACCGCACCTCGCTCTACTGGGACGCGATCTTGACCCCGAGCCCCGAGATGGACCAGTACTACCGCCGCGAGTACGCCTACGACGGCACGATCCTGAACCAGGGCTACCCGCGCGACGACGTGCTGGTCTCGCCCCAGGCGGACGTCGTACGTCGTCGGACCCGTGAGCTGCTCGGCATCCGCGACGAGCAGAAGGTGGTCCTCTACGCCCCGACGTGGCGGGACAACCTCGCCGTGTCGTTCTCCTCGGCGGCGAGCGTGCGTCATCTCGACATCGAGGCGGCGAGTGCCAGCCTGGGCGAGGACTACGTGCTGCTGATGCGTGGGCACCGGTTCCAGGCCCGGGCGAAAGCCAGTGCCCCCGACACCCCCCGGTTCATCGACGTGACCAGGTACCCGGAGGTCAACGACCTGATCCTCGCCGCGGACGCGGCGGTCCTGGACTACTCCTCGCTGCGTTTCGACTTCGCGTTGACCGGGCGGCCGATGCTGTTCCTGGTGCCCGACCTCGACGAGTACACCGGCGGCGTCCGCGGGTTCCTCTACCCCTACGAGGACACCGCGCCCGGACCGCTGCTGGACACTGCCGAGCAGGTGGTGGAGGGGCTGCGTGACCTCGACGCCGTCTCGCAGGAGTACGCCGAGAAGTACGCCGCGTTCAACGCGACCTACAGCTATCTTCAGGACGGCCACAGCGCGGCCCGGGTCGTCCAGGCGTTCTTCGGGGAGGTAGGCCATGACTGACCGGCTGGCGATCACCGGACTGGAGGTCTTCGCCCACCACGGGGTGTTCGACTTCGAGCGGCGCGACGGCCAGAAGTTTGTGATCGATATCGCAATCGGCCTCGACACCAGGGCTGCGGCGGCCAGTGACGACTTGAAAGACACCCTCGACTACGGAAGTGTCGTGGCTCAGGTGGTCGATGCGGCCACCCATGACCCTGTCGACCTGATCGAGACCCTGGCTCAGCGCCTCGCCGACGTCGTGCTCCAAGACGTCGGAGTTGAATGGGTAGAGATAACCCTGCACAAGCCGAGCGCCCCCATCCAAGCGAGGTTTGAAGACGTGGCCCTGACCATCACCCGGAGCCGGACGTGACCGAGAGCCCGAACCCGAACATCATCGACACCGACACCCTGACCGGCGAGATGCACCCGATCCGACGTGCCGTGGTGTCCCTGGGGTCGAACCTGGGCGACCGGCGGCTCAACCTCCAAGGTGCCGTCGACACGCTCAAGGACACCCCCGAGGTGTGGGTGACCGACTTGTCCCCGGTCTACGAGACCCGGCCGGTGGACTCACCG
>JBBSVL010000277.1:0-4202 GCA_038233595.1 Propionibacteriales bacterium
CTGACCCAGCGCCACTCGACCGAGCTCATGTAGCCATCGTGGTGCCAGCTGGCCGGCGGGTCCTCGAGCCGGCCGTCGGCGGGGGTGTGGGGGAGCGGGGAAGGGTCGGTAGCCGGCCCGCCGGTGGTCAGCGGGAACGTCCAGGCCTGGGCGCGGGCGACGTCGCGACCCGCGACCTCGTCGTACAACGTGGCCTGGAGGAGTGCGACGGTCCGACCTGGGCGCAGGACCTCCGCGACGACTGACAGCGGTCCGAGCGGGACCGGGCCGAGCAGGTCCATGGTGAACCTGCCGACCGTGCGGCCGGGCCCGGCCAGTGCCTCGACGGCACGCCCGAGCAGGGCCGCCGGCGGTCCACCGTGCTGGGCTGCTGCGGACCACGGCCCGGCCGTTGCCGCCGTCGCCAAGAACTTGTCGTGGACGCGCTCCCGGCCGTCGGTCGAACCTCCTTGAGGGAGGTAGAAGACGTCCTCGGAATGCGATTTCATGTTCCACCTCGCGGCTGTGTATCCTTGCTCGTCGCGTGGCTGGCCGGACAGACCCGGGTCGCCACCTGGCCCCTTTAGCTCAGTCGGTAGAGCGTCTCCATGGTAAGGAGAAGGTCTACGGTTCGATTCCGTAAAGGGGCTCTGAGGCCGGGGTGTCGGCCGGGATTGATCCGGCCCGGCACCCCGTTCCCATGGCGGGGTAGCTCAGGTGGTTAGAGCACACGGCTCATAATCGTGGTGTCGCGGGTTCGAGTCCCGCCCCCGCTACCGGCTCGAACGATCCATCAGCACAGACCAGGAAGAGGCACGACGTGGCCAGCAAGAGCTCCGATGTCCGCCCCAAGATCACCTTGGCGTGCGTGGAATGCAAGGAACGCAACTACATCACCAAGAAGAACCGCCGCAACGACCCCGACCGGATGGAGCTGAAGAAGTTCTGCCCGCGCTGCCGGTTGCACACCGACCACCGCGAGACCCGCTGATCATCTGCGCCATCTCGGCGGGTTGGTAGCGTCGTTGCCGTGCCTGTCGACCCCTCACTCACCGGTCGTACGTTCCCGCCCACCGCGTCCTTCGAGGTGAGCGCGGAGCGGGTCCGCGCCTTCGCCGCCGCGACCGGCACGCCGTACGACGAGGGCGACCCGGCTCCGGCTACCTTCCCGATCGTGGTTGCCTTCGCGGCGATGCAGGCACTGATGGTGGACCCCGAGGTCGGCATCGAGCTGCAGAACGTCGTGCACGGTGAGCAGCGCTTCGGCTACCAGCGCCCGGTCGTGGTCGGTGACCGGCTCATCGCCGAGCTGACCGTCGACACCCTGCGCCAGATCGGCGGCGCCGACATCATCGGCACCACCAGCGCGATCACCGACGCAGCCGGCGCCCTGGTCTGTACGGCGAAAGCCACGCTGGTCCACCGGAGCGCACTGTGACATCGGGGATCGGGACCCTCGAAACGGGCGCGGAGCTCCCCACGCAGACCTACCGGGTCACCCGGGCCGACCTGGTCTCCTACGCCGAGGCGAGCGGCGACCAGAACCCGATCCACCAGGACGAGTCGGTGGCCAGAGCCGTGGGTCTGCCCGGGGTGATCGCACACGGGATGTACACCCTCGCGCTGGCCGCCAGGGCCGCCGACACCTGGGCCGGCGCGCCCGGCAGGGTCGTCGAGCTCGGGGCCAAGTTCACCAGGCCCGTCGTCGTACCCGATGACGCGGACGGCGTGCAGGTCACCGTCGCCGGCGTGGTGAAGCGGGTCGAAGGGGGCCTGACGACGCTCGCGCTGACCGTCACCTGTGCCGGCGAGAAGGTGCTCGGCATGCCGACTGCGGTGCTGCGTGGCTGAGCTCCGCCCTGAGCCCATCCTGCGCGACCTGACCACGCTGCGACTCGGGGGCAAGGCAGACGACCTCGTCACGGCCACCACCGAGGCCGAGCTGGTCGAGGCGGTCGCCCGGGCCGACACCGACGGCACCCCGCTGCTGGTCCTCGGCGGCGGCAGCAACGTGGTGGTCGCCGACGACGGTTTCCGGGGCACCGTCGTGCACGTCGCCACGCGCGGTGTCACCGACGACACCGACGCCTGCAGCGGCGCCCTGGTCACAGTCGCGGCCGGGGAGCCCTGGGACGACGTCGTCGGCACCGCCGTCGCGCGGGGCTGGGTGGGCATCGAGGCACTCTCGGGCATCCCCGGATCGACCGGCGCGACCCCGATCCAGAATGTCGGCGCCTATGGACAGGAGATCGCCCAGAGCGTTGCTCGCGTGCGCACCTGGGACCGGCACGAGACCCGGATCCACACCTTCGCGGCAGCCGACTGCGGCTTCGGCTACCGCACCAGCAGGTTCAAGGCCGAGCCCGAGCGGTACCTCGTGCTGAGCGTCACCTTCCAGCTCCCGACCGGGGATCTGGGTGCGCCGGTGACCTACGCCGAGCTGGCTCGAGTGCTCGGCGTCGAGATCGATGGGCGGGCCTCGTTGGGCGAGGTGCGCGACGCGGTCCTGGCGCTGCGCCGTGCCAAGGGGATGGTGCTCGACCCGGACGACCACGACACCTGGAGCGCCGGCTCGTTCTTCACCAACCCGGTGGTCGCGCCCGACGCCCTACCCGACGGCGCGCCGGCCTGGCCGCAGCCCAGCGGCGTGAAGACCAGCGCCGCGTGGCTGATCGAGCGAGCCGGCTTCGGCAAGGGGTACGGCACCGGGCAGGTCGCGCTGTCCGGCAAGCACACCCTTGCGCTGACCAACCGCGGTGCCGCCAGCACCAGCGAGCTGCTGGCCCTGGCTTCGGAGATCCGGGCAGGCGTACGTGAGCGCTTCGACATCGAGCTGGTCAACGAGCCGGTGCTGGTCGGCTGCGCACTGCCCGACTGATCTGCATGTCCGGCGTGCTGAGCGAGCTCTCGTAGCACTTGGAGGTAGAGCGCCCACACAGCGCGTTCTCCTCTACCGTCGACGGAGTCGTCCAGCTTCTGTGCCTGCATTGCGGCACGTGACGCCTCGCACCGGCGTCGGTGTTCCTCGCGTACTGACTCGATGGTGTCTGAGCTTGTGAGCGCGAAGGACCGCTCCGGGGTGCTCGCGATGGGCGATCTGTTGGTAGGTGCGGCCGGTAACGGCCTGGTCGAACCAGACGCCCTCGACGTAGGTGACGTGCTTGAGCAGACCGAGCAGGGTGGTTTTCGACGGGACGAGGCGCATTCGTGCCTGCTCCTCGGTCAGGCCCTCCAAACTGGCGTGCAGCGCGCTTCGGTACTCGTCGAGCAGCCCGTCGAACCGGCTCCGGAGCTCATCGGTCCAGATGACTGCGGAACCTTGCGACATCGGCTGATCGCTCAGAACGTCGTCGTGGTCGACGACGAGCCTCCCGAGGCGATCCCGACGACCACCAGGAAGCCGATCGCGAGCACGAGCAGGATCAGCAGTGCGGTGCCGATGATGCCCATGATGAACCCGGCCTGGGCGCTGCCCTCACCGCCGAGCTGCCCGTTGGACGCCGCGATCTCCCGCTTCGTCTTCGCACCGACCACCCACGCGAACGGCGCCACGAGCAACGGGAGGCCGCAGATGCAGCCACCGATCAGGCTGACCAGGCCGAGCACCATGGCCGTGGTTGCCTGCGGGTGGTTGGGCGGCGCGGCGTACGCCGGGTACCCGGACGGCCCGTAGCCGGGGGTGTACGGCGGCTGGCCCGGCTGCTCGTACACCGGCTGCTCGTACGGCTGCTGCGGCCCCTGCTGGTACGGCGCCGCCGGCTGGCCGTACCCCGCCCACGGGTTCTCAGCCCGTGGCTGCTCGGGACGGGCCGGGTCAGTGCTCTGCTGGTCCTGGGCTTGCTGGGCTTCCTGGCGTTCCCAGTAGCCCGGCTGCTCGCTGCTCTGCACCGGGGCGGTCTCGTCCATTCCGGGGTGCGGAGGGTCCGGTGGAGTGGAGGAGGCGGAGCCCTGCTCGTTGGGCGGACGCGAGAAGGGGTCGTCCGGATCGGGCCCTGGATACTGGGTCATGCCGGTGATTGTGCCAACCATTGGTCGATCTCGCGCAACCACGCTGACTTTGGCTGCTCCGGGGCACGAGACGCCCGGAGCGACATCCGGGCCAGTTCGGCGAGATCGTGGTCGGTCAGCCCGTGTGCCGCGCGCATGGTGGCGTACTGCCCGACCAGCCGGGAGCCGAACAGCAACGGGTCGTCAGCCCCCAGCGCGACGGTTGCGCCCGCGGC
>JBBSVL010000278.1:0-4201 GCA_038233595.1 Propionibacteriales bacterium
CTTGGCCTCGGTGACCTCGTTGCGGACCTTGGCGACCGAGCCCTTGGCTTCCTCGGGGGACAGGGCGTTGGCCTGCACGCGCTTCTCGAGCAGATCGACCTCGAAGACCAGCGCATCGAAGCGTCGGGCGAAGAAGGCCAGAGCCTCCGCCGGTGAGCCTTCGGGGTACTGCCCGACAGGACGTTCGCCATCGGTGGTGCGCACATAGACGGTCCCGTCGTCGGCCACCCGACCCCAGGAGGCCCAGGAGGCACTGTCGGACAGGCTCGGGACTGTGGTGGCGACCGGGCGGGAGGCGGCGAGCCGTCTCGGCGACGGTCTCGGCGACGGTCTCGGTGTCGGTCTCGGTGTCGGAGGTGGTGTGGGGCGCGCCTTCTCGGGGACCTCGGGGACCTCGTCGGTTGCCGGACCGGTGTTGCCGGGCTCGTCGTGAGCGGTCATCGTCCACCCCTGGAATTGCGGCACGTGTATGTCTGCGGAACCCGGCCATCGTAGCCAGGCGGGGCTAGTCCGAAGGCGACCCGCCCCGACCAGTAGGCTGGTCCCCGCGTTCGCCACCAGAGGCCCAGTAGACACAACGAACCGTCCAGTCCCGACGTTACGGCAGGAGTTTCGCGCGTGCTCATCGCAGGTTTTCCGGCGGGGCCGTGGGGCACCAACTGCTACGTCGTGGCTACCGGTCCCGGCACAGAGTGCGTGGTGATCGACCCCGGCAAGGATGCCGCAGACGGCGTGGCCGAGGTGGTCCGCGAGCACAGGCTGAAGCCGGTCTCGGTGCTGGTCACCCATGGCCACATCGACCACATGTGGTGCGTCGCCCCGGTCGCGGGTGCCTACGACGCCACGGCATGGATCCACCCGGACGACCGGCACCTGTTATCGGACCCGATGGCCGGGATGTCGCCGGAGACGGCCTCGATGCTGCTCGGCGGGACCTACGAGTTCGCCGAGCCGGATGACGTGTCCGAGCTGGCCGATGCCCAGGCCCTCGAACTGGCCGGGCTCCGTTTCGTCGTGGACCACACGCCCGGACACACCCAGGGCTCGGTCACCTTCAGGACGCCGTACGACGGGGAGGACGTGTCCGAGGTGATGTTTGCCGGTGACCTGCTCTTCGCCGGGTCCATCGGCCGCACCGACCTGCCCGGGGGCGACCACCCGACGATGCTGCGCAGCCTGGCCACCAAGGTGCTGCCGCTGGCCGACGACATCGTGGTGCTGCCCGGCCACGGCGAGCAGACCTCGATCGGCCGGGAGCGGGCTACCAACCCCTACCTGCTCGACCTGGTCCCGTGACCAGGCCGTCTCCGCTGAGCGGCTTTCCCGAGCTGCTCCCCGCCGCCCGCGCTGTCGAGCAGCAGCTGCTGCAGAGCCTGGCCAGCACCTTCGAGCTGCACGGCTTCGCCAGCATCGAGACCCGGTCGGTGGAACCGCTGGACCAGCTGCTCCGCAAGGGCGAGACCTCCAAGGAGGTCTACGTGCTGCGCCGGCTGCAGGAGGAGACGGACTCGACGGACGCGGGACCGAGGAACCCTCTCGGCCTGCACTTCGACCTCACCGTCCCGTTCGCGCGTTACGTCCTGGAGCACGCCGGCAAGCTGGAGTTCCCGTTCCGCCGCTACCAGATCCAGAAGGTGTGGCGCGGGGAGCGGTCCCAGGAGGGTCGCTACCGCGAGTTCACCCAGGCCGACATCGACATTGTCGGGCGCGACGAGCTGCCCTTCCACCACGACGTCGAGGTGGCGCGGGTGATGCTGGACGCGCTGCGGCGGATCGACTTCCTGCCCGGGTTCCGGCTCCAGGTCAACAACCGCAAGCTCATCCAGGGCTTCTACACCGGGGTTGGTGCGCCCGACGTCGACGCCGTGATGCGGGTGGTCGACAAGCTGGACAAGCGGCCCGAGGCCGCCGTACGCGACCAGCTGGTGGCCGATGCCGGACTCGCCCCCGAACAGGCCGACCAGTGCCTGGCCCTGGCCCGGATCTGCACCGCGGACACCTCGTTCGTCGAGCGGGTGCGTGCGCTCGGGGTTGAGCACGAGCTGCTCGACCAGGGGCTCTCCGAGCTCACCGCCGTACTCGACGGCTGTGCAGCACTGGTCACCGACAAGGTCGAGATCGTCGCTGACCTGAGGATCGCGCGCGGCCTGGACTACTACACCGGCACCGTCTTCGAGACCCGGCTGACCGGCCACGAGGGGCTCGGCTCGATCTGCTCCGGCGGTCGGTACGACGCGCTGGCATCCGACGGCCGCACGACCTATCCCGGGGTCGGCATCTCGCTCGGCGTCAGCCGGCTGCTCGTCCCGCTGCTGGGCAAGGGGCTCGTCGTCGCAGACCGGCAGGTGCCGAGCGCGGTGCTGGTGGCGCTGCCCGACGAGGAGTCGCGGCCGGCGTGCGACACGATCGCCGGTGGGCTGCGCGCCAACGGCGTCCCCTGCGAGGTCGCGGCCACCGCCCAGAAGTTCGGCAAGCAAATCCGCTACGCCGAACGTCGCGGCATCCCGTACGTTCTGTTTCCGGGCAGCAGCGCCCGGTCCGCCGAGATCCGAGATATTCGCAGCGGCGACCAGCAACCGGTCGACCCCGCCACCTGGACGCCACCGACCGCCGACCTGAGACCCAGCGTCGAGAACAAGGAGCAACGCCTGTGATCCGCACCCATGCCGCCGGCGCCCTGCGCGCCGAGCACGTCGGCCAGACCGTCACTCTTGCCGGGTGGGTGGCGCGCCGACGCGACCACGGGGGAGTGGCGTTCCTCGACCTCCGCGACGCCAGTGGCGTGGTTCAGGTAGTGGTCCGCGACGAGGAGGTCGCCGGTGCGCTGCGCTCGGAGTACTGCCTCAAGGTCGTCGGCAAGGTGTCCGAACGCCCGGCCGGCAACCAGAACCTCACGCTGCCCACGGGTGAGGTCGAGGTGGTCGCCGACGAGGTCGACGTACTCAGCGCCAGCGCACCGCTGCCCTTCCCGATCGACGACACGGGGCACGGGGACGGCGAGGTCGGCGAGGAGGCCCGGCTCAGGTACCGCTATCTCGACCTGCGCCGCAGCGGGCCCAACGCCGCCCTCCGGCTGCGCAGCAAGGTCAACAAGGCTGCCCGGGACGTGCTCGACCACCACGACTTCGTCGAGATCGAGACGCCCACGCTGACCAGGTCCACGCCCGAGGGTGCCCGGGACTTTCTGGTCCCGGCCCGGCTGCGGCCCGGCAGCTGGTACGCCCTGCCCCAGAGCCCGCAGCTGTTCAAGCAGCTGCTGATGGTGGCCGGTATGGAGCGCTACTACCAGATCGCGCGCTGCTACCGCGACGAGGACTTCCGGGCCGACCGGCAGCCGGAGTTCACCCAGCTCGACATCGAGATGAGCTTCGTCGAGCAGGACGACGTGATGGCTCTGATGGAGGAGCTGATCGGCGCCATGTGGGCGCTGATCGGGTATGACGTACCCACGCCACTGCCGCGGATGACCTACGCCGAGGCGAT
This sequence comes from Propionibacteriales bacterium, assembly GCA_038233595.1. Classification (GTDB taxonomy): domain Bacteria; phylum Actinomycetota; class Actinomycetes; order Propionibacteriales; family Nocardioidaceae; genus Marmoricola. The sequence goes on from JBBSVL010000278.1 coordinate 3,484, forward strand.
GGCGCGGTTCGGCAGCGACAAGCCCGACCTGCGGATGGGCCTGGAGCTCGTGGAGTGCACCGACTACTTCAAGGACACCCCGTTCCGCGTGTTCCAGTCCGACTATGTCGGTGCGGTCGTGATGCCGGGCGGCGCCGCCCAGCCGCGCAGGCAGCTGGACGTCTGGCAGGAGTGGGCAAAGCAGCGCGGTGCGCGTGGGCTGGCCTACGTGCTGGTCCAGGAGGACGGCGGGCTCACCGGTCCCGTCGCGAAGAACCTCAGTGAACCGGAGAAGGCGGGCATCGCCGCACACGTCGGCGCCGAGCCCGGGGACTGCATCTTCTTCGCGGCCGGCGCGGTGAAGTCGAGCCGTGCACTCCTCGGCGCGGCCCGGCTGGAGATCGGACACCGCGGCGGCCTGCTCGACGAGAGCGCCTGGCGCTTCCTGTGGGTGCTGGACGCGCCACTGTTCGAGCCGGCCAACGAGGCGACCGCAGCCGGCGACGTGGCCGTCGGTGGAGGGGCCTGGACGGCCGTTCACCACGCGTTCACCTCGCCCCAAGACCTGGCCACGTTCGACACAGACCCTGCCAACGCACTGGCCTGGGCCTACGACATCGTGTGCAACGGCAACGAGCTGGGCGGGGGCTCGATCCGGATCCATCGCGGCGACATCCAGCGCCGGGTCTTCGCGGTGATGGGCATCGACGAGGCGGAGGCGCAGGACAAGTTCGGCTTC
>JBBSVL010000279.1:0-4183 GCA_038233595.1 Propionibacteriales bacterium
CGACGCGGACGACAAGGCCACGGTCCCGGTGAGTGACGGCCCGCGCTCCGACGAGGTGCAGCAACGCCAGCACCAGGAGGCCGAGGCCCGGCTGGCCCGCATCCGGGAGCGCACCCAGCGACGACAGAGCACCTCGACGGGACTGCGGCGCTTCCGGCCCGGTCCCGGCCGGGGGCTCAACTCGCCGTGGCTCGCGGTTGCGCCTGACGACGAGAAGGCGCTGGACCACGAGATCGAGACCATCGCGAACGCGGTGCAGGAGGGGGGCATCCTCGCCACCCGGGATCTCGGCCGCGTCGTCGGAGCCCGCTACTGGGGTCCAGGAAGGTTCCGGTCTGCCCTGGGCTCAGCGATCGCCGAGGGCCGGGTCGTGCGAGTCGGCCGGGGCCGGGTCGGTCCCCCCGACGAGGCCAGCTGACGGCGAGCTCGCCCGCCCGCGGGACGGTTCAGCGCCGGTGCCGCTGCCGGTGGCCCAGGAAGCCGCCCAGGAACAGACCCAGGACGAACATCCCGGCCGGTGAGCCAACTGGTCGGCGTGGCGCGGGCTCTGCCTCCTCCGGCGGGCCTGCTTCGAGGTCGAGGACGCCCTCGCTGTCGGCGCGGTCACCTCGGGAGGCCGCGGCCTGCCTCGCCACGGCCTCCCTGAGCTTCACCACGCTGCGGCCCGCGACGTCCGGCCGGTCCCGGGTCCAGCGTCTCACCTTCGCCGGGTCGGCACCCGGACCGTAGCCTCGCATCAGCTCGGCGCCGGAGCATTCCAGCATCCCCTGGGCCATGGCTTCAACCCACCTGGTAGGGCTGGGCGTCGGCTTCCTTGAGGTCCAGGCCCAGTCCGGGCCGGCTCCGGTCAGGGCACAGGACGCCGCCCTGCGGGTCAAGGGTGCCGTCGAAGAGGATCGCCTCGATGCGGACGTGGTCGTGGAAGTACTCCAGGTGTCGAAGGTTGGGCACGCTCGCGGCCACGTGCGCATGCAGGCTGGGGGCGCAGTGCCCGGAGACGTCGAGACCGTGGGCCGCAGCAACCGCGGCTGCGCGCAACCAGTCGGTGATGCCACCACAGCGGGTGACGTCGACCTGCAGACAGTCCACGGCATGCGCGGAGACCATCCGCTGGAAGTACACCAGGTCGTAGCCGTACTCCCCGGCGGCGACGTCGGCGCTGACCTGGTCGCGCACCTCGTGCAGTCCGGCCAGGTCGTCGGAGGACACCGGTTCCTCGAACCAGGTGACGTTCGAGGGCGCCATGGCGTGCGCCATCCGGATCGCCTGCTTGCGGGTGTAGCCGCCGTTGGCGTCGACGTACAGCTCCACGTCCGGCCCGACCACGTCGCGCGCGAAGCCGATCCGGTGCAGGTCACGCGCGGTCTCGGTGCCCCAGGACTCGCCGATCTTGATCTTGACCCGTGGGATCTGCCACCGGTCGACCCAGCGTTCGAGCTGGGAGCGTGCGGTGGCGTCGTCGTAGGTGGTGAACCCGCCACTGCCGTAGATCGGCACCTGCTCGTGGACGACGCCGAGCAGGTCGCAGACGGCCACGTCCAGCAACCGGGCCTTCAGGTCCCACAGCGCGGTGTCCACGGCGCTGATCGAGCACGACACCAGTCCCGGGCGGCCCAGGTTCCGGATCGCCCGCACCATCGCCTCCCAGGTGCCCGGGACGTCCAGAGCGGACCGACCGCGTACGACGCCGGCCAGGACGCCCTCGATCAGCGGCTTGCAGCTGGCGTCCGCGTAGGTGTAGCCCAGCCCTGTGACTCCGCCGCCGCTCACCTGCACCAGGACCAGCGTGGTCTTGGACCAGGAGATGGTGCCGTCTGCTTCGGGCTGGTCGGTGGGAATGTCGTAGACGGACACGCTCAGCTCGTCGACGGTCACGCCCGGGCCGCTCACCGGCCCGCTCCCGCGCCCGAGGCCGCGGCCATCCCGCTCACGGCGAAGGCGCCGGCCACCAACGACACCGTGATCCCGGCCCGACGCCAGCCGGGCTCGGCCACCGCGAGGCCGACCGCGGAGAGGCCGTGCGCCACGTCGACCGCGGCCCCGACCTTCCAGACCACCGGCTCGGGCACCGCCGCGGTGACGACGGCCTGGGCGACCTGGCGCAGGCCCAGCACCCGCACCACGGCACGGGTGCCTCCGGTCGAGGGACGTCCGGACAGCACCCGGAGCGCCCGGTCGGGCGCCGCGACCAGGAACACGCCGTACCCGCCGCGGACCACTACCGCCGGACTCATCCGCGCCGCCGCAGCACCAGGGCCGGCACCGCGGCAGCCGCACCGACAGCCAGGGCCGAGCACACGGCACGGGCGTGGTGGGAGAACCACAGCTGTGGGGCGTGGCCGTGAGCCTGGGAGTCGAAGACGCCGTGCGCGCCATGGTCGTGGCCCTGGGGGCCGTCGACCGGCTCCCAGAGGTTGTGCGGCCGGTCCGGCCCGACCTTCTGGTCGGTCTGCTGGGAGGAGAACCCGGTGCGGGCCAGATAGCGGTCGAGCAGCGGGGCCGCGATCTTGTTCGCCGCGATCGTCGCGACCGTCGATGCGCCGACCCAGTACTGCTTGCGCTGGGGATGGTCGGCCGCGAACACCACGCCGCGGGCAGCGACCTCGGGCTGGTAGATCGGCGGCACCGGCTGCGGGTGGTTCGGCAGCCGGGACAGCACCCAGGAGAACTGCGGGGTGTTCACCGCCGGCATCTGCACCACGGTGATGTGCACGTTGCTCTTCGCGTGCAGCAGCTCGGTGCGGATCGAGGAGGTGAACCCGTTGACCGCATGCTTGGCCCCGCAGTAGGCCGACTGCAGCGGGATGCTGCGCGAGCCCAAGGCGGAGCCGACCTGCACGATGGTGCCCCGGTCCCGGGGCTGCATCCTGGACAGCGCGACGTGGGTGCCATAGACGAACCCGAGGTAGGACACCTCCGTGACGCGCTTGAACTCCTCGGGCTTGATCTCGACGAACGGCGCGAACACCGAGGTGAAGGCGACGTTGACCCAGACGTCGATCGGGCCAAAGGCGTCCTCGACCTGCGTTGCGGCCGCCTCGATCTGGTCGTAGTCGGCCACGTCGGTGGGGATCGCCAAGGCCTGACCACCGGCGTTCTCGACATCCTTGGCGGCGCCGTCCAGCCCGGCCTGCCCGCGGGCGAGCAGGCCCACTTTTGCTCCCCGGGCCGCGAACTGCTTCGCGGTCGCGCGGGCGATCCCGGCACTGGCTCCGGTGATGACGACTACCTGCGGTTTGCTCATGGTGTCTGCTCTCTGCCGGTCTGCCGGCTGGTGGTGGGATGCCCACAATCCTCGCCACGGACGGTTCGAGAGGTCCGGGCGAGCGCGGACGCGGGATCGCGTCTGGGCGGTGGACGCTCAGGTCCACCGGGGTCGCTGCTGGCTCAGCCTGTTGAAATCCACGTTACCTCGCCGTCCTACCGGGCCAGCCGAGCGTCGATTCTGGGCGTGGACCGACGGCTTCGTTCCTTGGCCACCGAGTCCACCAGGAGCTGCGCCACAAGTCTGAGCTTGACGTGACCGTTCTGCGACGCGGCCCGCAACCGGTCGAACGCCTCCTGCTCAGAACAGGCTTCCTTGGCCATCACGATGCCTTTGGCCTGCTCGATCAGCGAGCGGGACGAAAGCGCCTCGTTCAGCTGCGTCAGCTTGGACTCCGCCGCGGCCAGGGCGTGCGCGTTCGCCAGACTGTGCGCCGCGTGTTCGGCGAACAGCGCGGTGTCGGCTCCCGAGTCCGCACCGAGAGCCCCCGGTGAACCCGAGCACACGCTGAGCACGCCGAGCCTCGTGGCATCCACCGTCAGGGACACGGCGAGGACCCCGCAGACCCCCTCGGTGGCGCAGCGCGCGGCGAACCGTGGCCAACGCGGGTCGGTGTCCAGCTCGCGTGCGAAGACCGCCTGCTGTGCTTCGAAGGCAGCCAGGGACGGGCCCTCGTCCAGCTGGTACTGGCTCTGGTCCAGCCGACGCAGCCCATCACGGCTGGCAGCCATCAGCGGCGCCTCCCCCGGGACACACCAGGTCAGCCAGGCACCGTCGGCACCAGACACCGCCCGGGTTGCAAGGACCGTGACCTGCTGAAGGATCTCCGGGAACGGCACCCGCAACCTGACGAGTGCGGACAACATCGTCATGCTGGAACCGAGCCCCGACTGGTCGGTCGACAACGAGTCGCGTGTC
>JBBSVL010000280.1:0-4174 GCA_038233595.1 Propionibacteriales bacterium
TCGGTCAGAGTGTGCCTGCCATGCAGGTGTCCCAGCGCGGTGTAGTCGACACCGTCGAAGAGCGAGGCCGGCACCAGCTGCACGCCGCCCACCGAGATGTCCCGCTCACTCTCACTGCGTTGCAGCCCATCCGCTCCGTCATCTGGCCGACCTGCCCTGACGTCGGCCACGAACGCGTGTGCCAGCACCACGGAACGAGTCCCAGGGCGTGCTGCGAGGTCGGCACGTACCCGGCGCATCCCCTCGCCGATCGCGGCTTCGTGGCTGCGCCGGTCGAGCTGCCAGGCCTCGCGCAGGTGGTCGGGGTCGAGATAGGGGAGACCGTGCACGGCAACGGGCCCGTGCTGGTCGTCGAGCAGCACCGGGGTGCCCACGTCGTCGGCGCGGGTGCGGAGGAACACACCGGACCCGTCGATCAGGCGGGAGGCGAACCCCAGCCGCAGGTGGGAGTCATGGTTGCCACTGGTGATCACTGCTTTGGCGCGCGATGCGGCGAGCCGCTCGAGCGTGTCCTGGAACAGGGACACCGCGTCGACCGGAGGCAGCGCACGGTCGTAGACATCACCGGAGACGACGACCAGGTCGACCTGCTCGGCCTCGACGGTCTTCACCAGGTGGTCGACGAACGCTGCCTGGTGCTCGAGCATCCCGACTCCGAGGAACGACCGGCCCAGGTGCCAGTCGGAGGTGTGGAGGATGCGCACGGGACCACGCTAGGAGAGCAGGCCGACAGAATCCCGGCCCCACGCGGAACGGTTCGGTTCTCAGCCGACCAGAGACAGGTTCGCACGAAGGGCAAGGTCGACACTCGACCCTGGAAGTGCCCGCGGGGAACCCGTGCCCCGTAGGCTGCGTCCGACTCCCATGAAGCACTCGCTGACCCTCGCTGCCGCCGCCCTGCTTCTCGCCACGGGCTGCGGGCAGGCGCGTCCCGGCTCGGGAAGTGCCCACGCGTCCGTCGGCGGCTCGCCTGCCGTGGGCTCGGTGGGCAAGTGTGCCGCGACCGATCCGGTCATCACGAAGGCGCCCGTGGTGGCCAGGGCTGACCTCGACGGGGACGGCTCGCCCGAGGACGTCCGCAGCACGGGACGTGACACCAAGGACTGTCCCGACTACCTGTTCGCCCGGGTCGACGGACGGGTCGCCGGCGTTCCGCTGCTCGGGGTCGACGCCGTCAGGCCGCACTTCAGCACCGTGAAGATCCCGGGCCGGGATAGCGAGATCGTGGTCGTCCGGGCGACCCACCCGCGCGGGGGGTTCGCGACCCACCTGTTCGGCTACGCCGACGGGGACCTTGCCGAGGTGCGCGAGGTGAACCACAACCCGCTGGTCCCGTTCGTCGCGACCGACACCACGGGTGGCTACGTCAGCGCGACCTGTGGCGACAACGCGGTCGTCGTTCGTCAGGCCGTCGCGCACACGCCGCCGGGCGTCGCGTTCGCGTGGGACATCGTGGAGACGACGTACCGGCTCCACGGGACGACGGCGACACGCACCGGGCGGCACAAGACCCAGGACAACGTCCTGCCCAGGGCGCTCCGGACGAGCTATCCCGCGCTGGTCGGGCGAGAGATGTTCAAGACGGGCTGCGGGGGCTGAGCCGCACGTCGTCGACGGTGCGCGGCCGGTCGAGGGTGAACACCTCGGGTGGCAGACCCCACTCGTTGCGACCCAGCCGTGACAGCGGCTGCAGCTGCTCCATCGCCGGATGGTCGCCCTCGAGGACCTCGTCGCGCACGGTCACCAGTGTCACCCGGCCCATCACCACGACGTTCTTCCTGCCCACTTCGACCATCCGGTCGAGTCGGCACTCGAGTGACGCGGGGGACTCTGCGACCCGCTGAGGAGCGACGGTCACCGACGGCTCCATGGTGATGCCCAGGCTGTTGGCCTCGTCGACCTCGGGGCCGAAGGGTGCGCTGGAGTCGTTGACCGCGTGCAGCAGCGGGGCCGAGGCGATGCAGACCACGAACTCGCCGGTCGCCTCGATGTTGCGCACGGTGTCCTTGAGACCCACGGAGGTGAACATCACGGTCGGCGGGTCCGTGCTCGCCACGCTGAAGAACGAGTGCGGGGCGAGGTTGCCGCGGCCTTGGGCGTCCAGGGTGGAGACCCACGCGATCGGCCGGGGTACGACGAGCGAGTTGAGCATCGCGTAGCCGTTGACCCCGGGGTCGCTCAGGTCGAACTGGGTGCGGCTCATCTGCTCTGGGCCACGCCCCGTCCGCTGGTCACGTGGCCTTCTTGACGGTGGTGAGCTCCACCTTGTTGGCCGGCGTGCCGTCGTACTGCTTGGGCTTTCCCTTGAGCGCGGCGGCAGCCGCCTTCTTCGCGACCTTGAGCCCGGCCGGGGTGAGCTGGCCCAGCACGGTGTATTGGGGTGGGAGCTGTGTGGGGCCGAACACCACGAAGAACTGGGAGCCGGTGGTGTTGGGTGCCTGGGTCTTGGCCATCGCCAGGGTGCCGGTGGGGTAGGTCTCCTTGCCGGTCACCTCCTCGCCGTACTGGTATCCGGGGCCGCCGGTGCCGGTCGCCGTCGGGTCTCCGCACTGCAAGATGTGGAAGCCACGGGGGTCCACGGAGACCCGGTGACATTTGGTCTGGTTGTAGTAGCCCTGCTTGGCCAGGGACAGGAACGCGTTGACCGCGCACGGCGCGTTCTTCCCGTCCAGCGTGGCCGCCATGTCACCGAAGTTGGTGCCGATCGACACCTTGACCTTGCCGGTCTGGGCCGGTTTGGCCGCGGGGACCTGCACCTTGCGGGCGGCCTTCTGCGGGCTGGGGAGGTACTTGCAGGTGCCAGGAGCGGCCGTCGCACTCGGCGAGCTGCTCGCGGACGGGCTCGAGGAGGCCTTCCCGGACGCTTTGGTGCCATTCGAGGAGCCGCACCCGGAGGCGACCAGGGCGAGGCAGGCGATCAGGACGGCGAGGTGCTTCGTGGGTGCGGTCATCGTGAAGGATGCTAGAGGGTCGCCCCAACCGGGGGAACGCCCGCCGGAGCCGCAGCGGACATTTCGCGTTTGATGCGGGGCTCGAGGCGAGGTCCTCCGCCTGCGGAACTCGATGGACGCGAAGTCTTCCGCTGCAGACAAACTGCGCTTAACGTGCAAAGAGTTCATCAGCCAATGGGGCTGATCTCGACGGGATGGACGAAGATCCGTATGAAGAGAACACAGAAGACGTCGCTGTCGCTCGCGGCAGTGCTGGCGATGGCGATCTCCGGAGTCGCCGCAGCACCGAACGCCACCGCCTCCGGCCACAAGTCGGACAAGCGAGTCGCGCATACCGCCCCTGCGTGGGTGAGCCACACCCACAGCCTGGGCAATGCCAGTTCCAAGGCGAAGTCGACCTTCCGCGTCTACCTGACACCCAACGGGGGCCTCGACTCGCTCAAGGCCGACGTCGCCAAGGTCTCGGACCCGAAGAGCCCGACCTACCGGCACTTCCTCAGCGCGTCGGCCTACCACGCGAAGTACGACGCCACCAAGAGCTCGGTCTCCACGGTGTCGAGCTGGTTGAAGGCCAACAAGCTCGACGTCACCTCGGTGGAGAGCCACCATCGGTACCTGTCGGTGCACGGCAGCAACGCCGCGGTCGAGAAGACGTTCGGCGTCTCGATGAAGAAGTTCAAGCGCCACGGCGACGTCGTCCAGGCCAACACCTCCGACGTGAGCGTCCCGGCCGACATCGCGCCGCTGATCGCGACCGTCAGCGGGCTGGACACCTCACCGCACAAGGTCAGGCACTACTCGGCTCCGCCGCCCGACGGCTTCCGCAACGCCCGACCCTGCTCGACGTACTACGGCCAGGTCAAGGCCGAGTACCAGGCGGGCTTCGAGACCCCGCTACCCAAGTTCAAGGGCAAGGTGCTGCCGTACGCCGTGTGCGGCTACACGGGTCCGCAGTACCGCGCGGCCTACGAGGGTGCGAACCCGACCGGGCTCGACGGCACCGGCACCACGATCGCAGTGGTGGACGCCTACGCCGCGCCCACGATCGCCAAGGACGCCGAGAAGTACGCCGAGAACCACGGTGACGGCGGCTACGCCAAACGTCAGCTCACCCAGGTGGTGCCCAAGAAGTTCACGCACCAGAAGGTGTGCGGCCCGTCCGGCTGGTACGGCGAGGAGACGCTTGACGTCGAGGCTGAGCACGCGATGGCGCCGGGTGCCAA
>JBBSVL010000281.1:0-4159 GCA_038233595.1 Propionibacteriales bacterium
CGGGCGATGGCGCACAGCGACTCGAGCACGACCCGGTTGGCCAAGGCCGCGGTGATGTCGGCATGGTCGTACGGCGGGCTGACCTCGACCACGTCGACACCCACCACCGGCAGCTCGAGGCAGATCCGTCGTACGGCGTCGAGCAGCTCGCGGCCCGACAGGCCACCCGGCTCCGGGGTGCCGGTCCCCGGTGCGTGGCCCGGGTCGCACACGTCGATGTCCACGGACAGGAAGACACCGTCGCACTCGTTCGTGGCGATGTCGAACGCCTCGGTGAGGCACGCGGCCAGCCCGCGGTTGCCGATCTCGGTCATCTCGTAGGAGCGCATCCCCTGGCCGGCCATCCAGTCCAGCGTCTCGGGGGGCGGCCAGTAGCCGCGCAGACCGACCTGGAGGAACCGGTCGCCGCGTACCGCGCCGCTCTCGATCAGCCGCCGCATCGGCTGCCCATGGCCCCACAGCGAGCCGAACTCGATGTCGCCGGTGTCAGCGTGCGCATCGAAGTGGATCATCGAGACCCGGCCGTGGCCGAGCACGTTGGCGACCCCCTTGGCGTCGGGAAAGGTGACCGAGTGGTCTCCACCCAGGACGACCGGGACGGCCCCGGCCCGGGCGACCTTCTCGACCGCAGCCTCGAGCACCTCGAGGGCGCGCATGATGTCCCCGGGTGGCATCTCCACGTCACCGGCGTCGACCACGCGTAGGTCGACCAGCCCGTCGGTCCGTAGCGCCAGGCTGGGGCGCGAGCCGTCGTGTGCCAGGTAGTCGGTGCCGCGGATTGCCTGCGGGCCGAACCTGGTGCCGGGCCGGTGGGAGGTGCCTCCGTCGAAGGGTGCGCCGACGATCACCACGTCGGCGTCGGCGTAGCTAGCCGCCACGTCTAGATCGCACCGGTCCACGCCGAGGAAGGTGAAGTCCGGCCCGAACTGGGACCCGTAGCGCGTCATGCCGCCTCCTGTGTCGTCGCGAGATATCGGTTCCGGTGAATCCTGCCCGACCTGAGACGATCGGGCCATGGGAGTGGCCGGGTTGCGGCTCGCGCCGATCCGCACGAGTGACCTGCCCACTGGTCGTGCCCGGCTACCCGTCAGAGGCCCGCGTGGCCTAGGTTACGAGGCAGTTCCCCAGGAGCCACCCACGCAGGAGTGACTAATGCCCGGACCGCAAGACTTCGACCAGTCCGCGATCGACAACCGCTCCCCGAACGTCGCGGCCCAGTTCCTCGACCGGGTGAAGATGTCCCCGACGCGCGAGGCGTACCGCTATCCCGCCGACGGCGACGCCTGGGCGTCACTGACCTGGGCGGAGTCCGGTGACCTTGTGCGTCAGTACGCCGCAGGCCTGCTGGCACTGGGGATCGAGCGCGAGCAGCGGGTCGGTATCGCGTCGAGCACCCGCTACGAGTGGATCCTGGCCGACCTCGCGGTGATGTGCGCCGGTGGTGCCACCACCACCGTCTACCCGTCGACCCACGCGGAGGACGTTGCCTACATCCTGGCCGACTCCGGGTGCCGGTTCGTGTTCGCCGAGGACGACGACCAGCTCCAGAAGCTCGTGGAGCACCGCAAAGAGCTGCCCAGGCTGGAGAAGGTGATCACCTTCGACCCTTCGACAGGCTCAGGACAAGCAGACTCGCAGGACGAATGGGTGATCGGACTCGGCGACCTCGCCGAGCTGGGCCGGGTGCGGATCGCCGAGCTGCCCGACGAGATCGACCGGATCTCCCGCGAGATCAAGCCTGACGCGCTCGCCACCCTGATCTACACCTCGGGTACGACGGGCAAGCCCAAGGGTGTGCGCCTGCTGCACGAGTCGTGGACCTATGAGGGTGCGGTCATCGAGTCCTACGGGATCCTCAGCCAGGATGACCTGCAGTTCCTGTGGCTGCCGATGGCGCACTCCTTCGGCAAGGTGCTGCTCTGCTCCCAGCTGGCCTGCGGCTTCCCGACCGCGGTCGACGGCCGGGTCGACAAGATCATCGACAACCTCGCCATCGTGAAGCCGACCTTCATGGGCGCCGCCCCGCGCATCTTCGAGAAGGCCCACGGCCGGATCAAGACCATGCAACAGGCCGAGGGTGGGCTGAAGCAGAAGATCTTCAACCAGGCGTTCGCCGCCGGCCTGAGGTACCAGGCCCTCAAGCGCGACGGGAAGCCGGTCCCGTTCCTGCTCGCCAAGCAGCACGCACTCTTCGACAAGCTGGTGTTCAGCAAGGTGCGGGACCGGTTCGGTGGCCGGGTCCGGTTCTTCATCTCCGGAGCTGCGGCGCTGAACCAGGAGATCGCGGAGTGGTTCGACGCGGCGGGCATAGTGATCCTAGAGGGGTATGGCCTGACCGAGACCTCCGCCGGTGCGTTCGTGAACCACCCCGACAAGTACAAGTTCGGCACCGTCGGCCCGGCGTTCCCGGGTGAGGAGGTCAAGATCGCGGCCGATGGCGAGGTGCTGATCAAGGGCCCCAACGTGATGCAGGGCTACCACAACCTCGACGACGCCACGGCGGAGGCGCTCGAGGACGGCTGGCTGCACACCGGCGACATCGGCGAGCTGGACGAAGACGGCTACCTGCGGATCACCGACCGCAAGAAGGACCTGTTCAAGACCTCCGGAGGGAAGTACATCGCGCCGACCGCCATCGAGTCACAGTTCAAGGCGATCTGCCCCTACGTCAGCCAGTTCCTGGTGCACGGCAACGAGCGCAACTTCTGCGTCGCGTTGATCGCACTCGATCCTGACGCGATGACCGAGTGGGCCTCCCGCAACGACATGGCCGGCGCGTCGTACGCAGAGATCGTGCACTCCGAGGCGTGCCAGAAGATGGTCGCCGACTACGTCACGCAGCTGAACGAGCGGCTGAACCGCTGGGAGACGATCAAGAAGCACATCATCCTCGACCACGACCTCAGTGTGGAGTCCGGTGAGCTCACCCCGTCGATGAAGGTCAAGCGCAAGGTCGTCGAGAGCAACTACGAGTCCGAGATCAGCGCGCTCTACGGTTGAGCGGTGCCCTCCGCCCTTCCCGACGGTGATCCCGCCCCCACCCACGGCCGGCTTCCCGCCAGCTCTCTGAGCGAGCTGGGAGACCGTCCGCTCGGGATCTACGTGCACGTGCCGTTCTGCTCGGTGCGGTGCGGCTACTGCGACTTCAACACCTACACCGCCGCCGAGCTCGGTGGCGGCGCGGGGCGGGCGACGTATGCATCCCAGGCGATCGCCGAGATCCGGCAGGCCCGTGAGGTGCTCGGGAACGCGGCGCCGCCGGTCTCGACGGTCTTCTTCGGAGGGGGTACGCCGACCCTGCTTCCGGCCGGCGACCTGGCTCGGATCCTGGCCGCCGTCCGGGACGAGTTCGGGCTCGAGGTCGGCGCCGAGGTGACCACCGAGTCCAACCCGGACAGCGTGGACGCTGACGACCTCGCCGCGCTCGCCCAGGCCGGGTTCAACCGGATCTCCTTCGGGATGCAGTCGGCGGTGCCGAAGGTGCTCGCGGTGCTGGACCGTACGCACGACCCCGATCGCGTGCCGCGGGTTGTCGAGTGGGCGCGAGCCGGCGGGATCGGACAGGTCAGCCTGGACCTGATCTACGGCACGCCGGGGGAGTCGGCCGCCGACTGGCAGGCATCGGTCGACTCCGCTCTGGCGTGCGCGCCGGACCACGTCTCGGCGTACTCCCTGATCGTCGAGGACGGCACTGCACTGGCCCGGCAGGTACGCTCCGGGGAGCTGCCGACGCCCGACGAGGACGACCTCGCCGACAAGTACCTCGCCGCCGACGCCGCCTTCTCCGCCGCGGGTCTGGACTGGTACGAGGTGTCCAACTGGTCGACCGGCGCGCCCACGCGCTGCGAGCACAACCGGCTCTACTGGACCGGCGCGAACTGGTGGGGCGTCGGCCCGGGTGCGCACTCGCACGTCGGCGGGGTGCGCTGGTGGAATGTCAAGCATCCGACGGCGTACGCCGGACGCATCGGCTCCGGTCGCTCACCGGCGTACGCGCGTGAGGTGCTGGACGAGAAGGCCCGTCGCATGGAGCGGATGCTGCTGGAGATCCGGCTGGCCGAGGGGCTGCCGATTGAAGTGCTGCCGGACGCCTCCCTGGCCGACGCGCCGCTCGCCGCCGGCCTGTGTGAGCTGGTCGAGGACCGGCTGGTGCTCACCC
>JBBSVL010000282.1:0-4156 GCA_038233595.1 Propionibacteriales bacterium
ACTCCGGTGGCACCGCCCTCGCTCGGGCTGCGTCAGGACTTCTTGGCTGTGCTCTTCTTCGCTGTGCTCTTCTTCGCTGTGCTCTTCTTGGCCGGAGCCTTCTTCGCGGTGGCCGACTTCTTGACGGTCGCCGTCTTGCTCGCCGACTTCTTGGCGGCGCCGGTGCTCTTGGCCGCCGTCTTCTTTGCAGGTGCCTTCTTGGCGGTCGACTTCTTGGCGGCGCCGGCGCTCTTGGCCGCCGTCTTCTTTGCAGGTGCCTTCTTGGCGGTCGACTTCTTGGCGGTCGACTTCGTGGCAGGAGCCTTCTTGGCCGTTGACTTGGCCGCGGCACTCTTCGCCGGAGCCTTCTTGGCCGTCGACTTCTTGGCCGTCGTCTTCCTCGGCGACGTGAGGGAGCTGGGCAGCGCGTCGGCTGCTGCGGCAAGCGTCAGCTTGGGCAGCTTCTTCGCACCGGAAACGACATTCTTCAGGTCGGCACCCGCGCTGAACTTCGGGATGGCCGTCTTCTTGGCCTTGATCCGCTCACCAGTGCGAGGGTTGCGCACCCAACGAGCTTCACGCACGCGCTTCTCAAAGGACCCGAAGCCGGTGATCGCCACCTTCTCGCCTCGAGCGACCTCACGTGTGATCGTGTCGAGCACGGACTCCAGTGCATGTGCGGCTGCCTTGCGGTTGCCCTCATAGCGGGCAGCGAGAGCGTCAATCAACTGCGACTTGTTCACGAGATTCCCTTCCGGTGTCCCCGGTCGGGCAACCTGCCCGCCGTTCCCTCGGAACGCTAGGCATACAGGGGGCAACCCCACAACGTCGCCACGCCCTTACCCGGCAAGCAATAGTGGCCGGCTCAAGGAGGTTAGCGATCATTAACCATGGATCGTGGCGGGCTTCCAGGTCGGTCGGGTCGCTTCGTAGGCCACGATGTCGTCGGCGTGCGAAAGCGTGATCCCGATGTCGTCGAGGCCCTCGAGCAACCGCCAACGCGTGTAGTCGTCGATGTCGAAGGAGTCCTCGATCGCGTCGGGCCCCTCGCCCGCACGCACCGTCCGGCTCTCCAGGTCGACGGTGACCGTCGCTCCTGGGTGGGCATCGAGGTGGTCCCACAACCGTTGCACGACCTTCTCGTCGACCTGGGCGGCCACCAGACCAGCCTTGCCCGCATTGCTACGGAAGATGTCAGCGAAGCGTGAGGAGACCACGGCCCGGAAGCCGTAGTTCTGCAGAGCCCACACCGCGTGCTCACGCGAGGAGCCGGTGCCGAAGTCGGGCCCGGCGACGAGCACGGAGGCCTCGGCGTACTCGGGCCGGTTCAGCACGAACGAAGGATCGTTGCGCCAAGCAGCGAAGAGCCCGTCCTCGAAGCCGGTGCGGGTGACCCGCTTGAGGTAGACCGCAGGGATGATCTGGTCGGTGTCGACGTTGCTGCGCTTGAGCGGCATCGCGACCCCGGTGTGGTTGCTGAACCTGTCCATCTCAGACCTCCAACGGGGCGAGGTCGCTGGGCGAGGAGAGCGTGCCCCGCACAGCCGTGGCTGCGGCGACCAGCGGCGAGACCAGGTGGGTGCGCCCACCCTTGCCCTGGCGGCCCTCGAAGTTGCGGTTGGAGGTCGACGCGCTGCGCTCCCCCGGTTGGAGCTGGTCGGGGTTCATGCCCAGGCACATCGAGCACCCGGCGCCACGCCACTCCGCACCGGCGTCGAGGAAGACAGTGTGCAGCCCCTCCTGCTCGGCCTGCAGCCGCACCCGCACCGATCCGGGTACGACGAGCAACCGGGTGTCCTTGTCGACCTTGCGCCCCGCGAGTACCGCCGCAGCAGCGCGGAGGTCCTCGATCCGGCCGTTGGTGCAGGAACCCACGAAGACCGTGTCCACCTTGACCTCGCGCATCGGCGTGCCGGCCTCGAGAGCCATGTACTCCAGGGCCTTCTCACAGGCCACGGCGTCCGACGGCTCGTCGAAGTCGGCGGGCGCCGGCACCGAAGCCGCCAGCGGCACCCCCTGGCCCGGGTTGGTGCCCCAGGTGACGAACGGCGTCATCGACGATGCGTCGAGCACGATGTCCTTGTCGAACTCGGCGTCCTCGTCGGTGACCAAGGTGCGCCAGTGCTCCACCGCCGCAACCCACTCGGACCCGGTCGGCGCCTCCGGCCGGCCTTCGAGGTAGTCGAAGGTGGTCTGGTCCGGGGCGATCAGGCCGGCCTTCGCTCCCCACTCGATGCTCATGTTGCAGATCGTCATCCGGGCCTCCATCGAGAGCTCCTCGATGGCCTCACCGCGGTACTCCACGATGTAGCCCTGTCCGCCACCGGTGCCGGTGTGCGCGATCAGGGTGAGCACCAGGTCCTTGGCGGTGACACCGTCGGGCAGGGAGCCCTCGACGGTGACCGACATGGTCTTCGGCTTGGCCTGCATCAGGGTCTGGGTGGCCAGCACGTGCTCCACCTCGGAGGTGCCGATGCCGAACGCGATCGCGCCGAAGGCACCGTGCGTGGAGGTGTGGGAGTCGCCACAGACGATCGTCATCCCGGGCTGGGTGAGCCCGAGCTGCGGTCCGATGATGTGCACGATGCCCTGCTCGACGTCACCGAGCGAGTGCAGCCGCACACCGAACTCCGCCGCGTTCTTGCGCATCGTCTCGACCTGGGTGCGCGAGACCGGGTCGGCGATCGGCTTGTCCCAGTCGACGGTCGGGACGTTGTGGTCCTCGGTGGCGATGGTCAGGTCGGGCCGTCGTACCCCGCGGCCGGCGAGCCGGAGCCCGTCGAAGGCCTGGGGCGAGGTGACCTCATGAACTAGGTGCAGGTCGATGAAGAGCAGATCGGGTTCCCCCTCGGCGCTCCGGACGACGTGCTCGCCCCAGACCTTCTCGGCCAGTGTCGTGCCCATTGCAGACCTCCTCGTGCTCGAACAGATCACACAGCCTACGCCTTGCATCCCATCTTCTGAGACGGCAGTATTGCCATATGGACAACACTAGCGGTGTCGGCGTACTTGACAAAGCCGCGCTCGTGCTCGCCGCACTCGAAGCCGGGCCCGCCACGCTCGCCGGTCTCGTCGCGGGCACCGGTCTTGCCCGCCCGACCGCGCACCGCCTCGCCGTCGCGCTGGAGTACCACCGCCTGGTCGCCCGCGACCTGCAGGGCCGCTTCGTCCTCGGCCCGCGTCTCGCCGAGCTGTCCGCCGCCGCCGGGGAGGACCGTCTCCTCGCAGCGGCGGGCCCGGTGCTGGCCCGGCTCCGCGACATCACCGGTGAGTCCGCGCAGCTGTGGCGGCGCCAGGGCGAGTACCGCGTGTGCGTCGCCGCCGCCGAACGGCCGACCGGCCTTCGCGACACCATCCCGGTGGGCTCCCAGCTCACCATGCGGGCCGGCTCGGCGGCCCAGATCCTGCTCGCCTGGGAGGATCCGGAACGGATGCACCGCGGCCTCCAGAACGCCGCCTACTCCGCAACGGCGCTCTCCGGCATCCGTCGGCGGGGCTGGGCGCAGTCCGTCGGCGAGCGCGAGCAGGGCGTCGCCTCGGTGTCCGCCCCGGTGCGCTCGCCCTCCGGCAAGGTGATCGCCGCCGTCTCCGTCTCCGGTCCGCTGGAACGCCTGTCGCGCCAGCCGGGCCGGATGCACGCACCCGCGGTGCTGGCCGGAGCTGAACGACTCTCAGAGGCCCTCCGCCGCGCCGCCGGGGAGTAGTTTCCCGGCTATGTGGATCTCCGAGCTCAGTGATGACACGAAGATCCCCGTCGACACCATCAAGCACTACCTGCGGATCGGTGTGCTGCACCGAGGTGACGCCGTCGGACACCGGCGCGCGGAGTACGACGAGTCCCACGTCGCCCGACTGAAGCTGGTCCGGGCGATGACCGAGGTCGGCGAGATGAAGCTGGAGAACGTGCGCCGGGTGTTCGAGGCCGTCGACGACTCACAGACGACCCTGCGTGCGGCCGTCGGCCCGGCGCACTACGAGCTGTCCCGGGGGATCCTCGACGGCAAGACCCCCAGCGAGGCATCGCTTGCGATCGTCGACGCGGTGATCGTCAAGCAGGGTTGGGAGATCGACGGGAACAGCACGCATCGGCTGGCACTCGCCGTCAGCCTGGACACCCTGGACGAGATCGGCGACCTGGTCATCGACGGGCTGCTCGACTGCTACGCCGAGGCCATGG
>JBBSVL010000283.1:0-4085 GCA_038233595.1 Propionibacteriales bacterium
CCCCGATGAGAACCCTGCTGGTCGCCAACCGCGGCGAGATCGCCCTGCGCGTGATGCGGTCCGCCTCGACGCTCGGCGTCCGTACGGTCGCCATCCACACCGACCTCGACGCCGCGGCTCCGCACGCGCGCGCCGCCGACGAAGCGTTCCGGGTGAGGAGCTACCTGGACATCGAGGCCGTCGTCGAGGCGGCTCGCCGCAGCGGCGCCGACGCGATCCACCCCGGCTACGGCTTCCTGTCCGAGCGGGCCGCCTTCGCGCGCGCCGTCGAGGAGGCAGGGATCAAGCTGGTCGGACCCTCCGCCGACGTGATGGACCAGATGGGACGCAAGGACGCCGCGCGCGAGATCGCGATGGCGGCCGGCGTCCCGGTGCTTCCCTCCTTCTCTTCGGTCGACCCCGTCGAGACCATGGGATTCCCGGTGCTGGTGAAGGCGGCGGCCGGAGGTGGCGGCAAGGGCATGCGCATCGTGCGCACCGTCGAGGAGTACGACGAGGCGCTCGCTGCTGCCACGCGGGAGGCCCTGTCGTCGTTCGGCGACGACACCATGCTGGTTGAGAAGTACGTCGAGCACGGGCGCCACATCGAGGTCCAGGTGATGGCTGACTCCCACGGCAACGTGGTGCACCTCTTCGAGCGGGACTGCTCGACCCAGCGCCGGCACCAGAAGGTGCTCGAGGAGGCCCCGGCCCCGACCATCTCCGAGGAGGTCCGGGCCCTGGTCACGGGCTCGGCCGTGGCGCTCGCCAGACAGGTCGGCTACGAGAACGCCGGGACGGTCGAGTTCCTGCTCGACACCGAGACCGACCAGGCGTTCTTCCTCGAGATGAACACCCGGCTCCAGGTGGAGCATCCGGTGACGGAGCTCGCTGTGTCCATCAAGGGGGGCAGGACCGACCTCGTCGCCGTGCAGCTTGCGGTGGCGTCCGGGGAGGCGTTGCCCTTCACCCAGGACGACATCCGTCTGGACGGCCACGCCATCGAGGCCCGGGTGTACGCCGAGGACGCCTTCGACGGCTTCCTGCCCCAGGCCGGTACGGCGACTCTCGTGCGCTGGCCCGAGCGGGCTCGCGTCGACGCGGCCCTGGAGAGCGGACAGGTCGTCTCCACGGCGTACGACCCGATGCTGGGCAAGGTCATCGTGCACGGGCCCGACCGGGAGTCCGCGCGCCGGGCGCTGGTCGACGCGCTCGACGACACCGCGATCCTCGGGCTGACCACGAACGTCGGGTTTCTTCGCGCGCTCGCGGCGTCCGACGACTTCCGGGACGCGACGATCGACACCGCCTGGTTGGACCACGCAGAGGTTCCCGAGCCGAGCGACGACCTGGCGCGGGTCTTCGCGGCCTGGACCTCGGCGATGCTGACGGCTACCGATGGCATGGCTGGGGTGCGCCACCCGTTCCAGAGCGACGGCTTCCGGCTCGGAGCCGACCCGGCACCGACACACGTCGAGCTCGACCGGCTGGTGGTCGTGGACCGGCACCGCGGTCTGGTCGACCAGACCCCCGTGACCGAGCTGTCGGCCGCGCTGCACGTCGTACGCCTGAGCATCGAGGGCCGGCGGCACCAGGCAGTCGTCAACGTCACTGCCCACGCCGTCGAGGTGGTCCTCCAGGGTCAACGCCATGTCTTCCACCGTCCCGACGTCTTCGCTGACGTCGGTGCCGCCGTGGGTGACGGCGCCCTGCTCGCGAAGATGCCGGGGACGGTTCTCGCGGTCAACGTCGCAGAGGGTGACTCTGTCGCGGAGGGGCAGACCCTCGGCGTGCTCGAGGCGATGAAGATGGAGCTCGCCCTGAAGGCGCCCTTCTCCGGCAGGGTCTCCCGGGTGGGCGTGAGGACCGGGGAGCAGGTGTCGATGGGCGCCGTGCTGTTCCTGGTGGAACCTGAGCCGGAGGAGCAGGAGTGATGCGTGCGCCGATGCGGGTGCCGGAGCCCGGGCTGCCCGAGAGCGTCACCATCTACGAGGTGGGCCCGCGCGACGGGCTGCAGAACGAGCAGGCTGTGGTCCCCGTCGAAGCCAAGGCGGAGTTCATCCATCGGCTCGTCGCCGCCGGGCTGCCGATCGTGGAGGCGACCAGCTTCGTGCACCCGAAGTGGGTGCCGCAGCTCGCGGACGCCGCGGAGCTGATGCAGCGGCTCGGTGAGGAAGGCCGGCGCCACCCGGTGCTGGTGCCCAACGAACGCGGGCTGCAACGCGCCCTCGACCTCGGCTGCGAGCATGTCGCGATCTTCGGCAGCGCCACGGAGACCTTCGCGCAGCGCAACCTGAACCGCAGCCTCGACGAACAGTTCGCGATGTTCGAGCCGACCGTCACCCGGGCCCGTGCAGCCGGGATGGACGTCCGCGCCTACGTCAGCATGTGCTTCGGTGACCCGTGGCAGGGTGCCGTCCCGATCGACCAGGTGGTCTCGGTGGGCAGGCGGCTCTTCGACCTCGGCGCCAGCCAGCTCAGCCTCGGCGACACCATCGGGGTGGGTACGACCGGTCACGTCACCGCGCTCCTCGACGCCTTCAACACCGCTGGCCTCCCCGACGACGTCCTCGCGGTGCACTTCCACGACACCTACGGCCAGGCGCTGGCCAACGCGCACACGGCGCTGCGGCACGGCGTACGCACCTTCGACGCCAGCGCGGGCGGGCTCGGGGGCTGCCCCTACGCCGAGAGCGCGACCGGCAACCTCGCCACCGAGGACCTGGTCTGGATGCTGCACGGGCTCGGCATCGAAACCGGCGTCGACGTCGAGCAGCTGGTCGCGACGAGTCTGTGGATGGCCGAGGTGCTCGGCCGCCCGAGCCCCTCGCGCGTCGTCACGGCGCTCGCGCCGGTTCCCTAGACTGCTGGCATGGCTGGTCGCGTGTTCCTCCATGTCGGGGCGCCGAAGACGGGGACGACATATCTCCAGGACACCCTGGCCGCCAACCGTGACCTGCTCGCCGACCACGGCCTGACCTATCCACCGACGAAGTCCGGCAGCCACTTCGAGGCGGCGATCGACCTCATCGACCACCGGTGGGGCGGCGCGCTCGACGCTGCCCGCGGGGACTGGGCTGCCGTGGCGAGCGCGGCGCTGAAGGCAACCGATGACGCGGTGATCAGCCACGAGGTGCTGGCTGCCGCAACGGGGCATCAGGTACGTCGGGCGCACGCAGCGCTGGAGGGCGCCGAGGTGCACATCATCTACACCGCACGCGACCTCGGCCGTCAGATCCCCGCCGAGTGGCAGGAGACCGTCAAGCACCGCGGTCGGCGCCGGTTCGGGGGTTTCCTCAACCACCTGATGGACTCGCCGCGCACCGGCTCGAAGCAGTGGTTCTGGCGGGTGCAGGGGCTCCCCGACGTGCTCACCCGGTGGGGCAACGGGCTGCCACCCGACCGGATCCACCTGGTCACTGTGCCGCCCGCCGGCACCGACTCCGGCGTGCTGTGGCAGCGGTTCGCGAGCGTGCTCGGCATCGACCCTGCCCTGGCCGTCGAGCGGGGCGTCCGGAGCAACCCGTCGATGGGTGCCGTGGGGACCACGCTGGTGCGAAAGCTGAACGTGGAGCTGAAGGGCCGCGCGATCTCCCAGCCCGTGTACGCCGAGCTGGTGCGTGGTCTGCTCGCGCACCAGATGCTGGCCGCCCGTCCGGACAAGGTCCGGGCCGAGCTGCCGCCCTCGAGCCGCCCCTTCGTGGAGGAGGTGACCGCCGAGTGGGTCGACTGGGTCGAGGGATCGGGGATCGAGGTGGTCGGCGATCTCGATGACCTGCAGAGCAGCTGGAGCCCTGAGCCGTGGAGGAATCCCGACACCCCACGTCCGCGACTGGTCGCGGACGCCGCCGTGGCCGCGCTGGCCGAGATGGTTGCGGCAGAGGCCGAGCGACGACGAGAGGAGCCGCTCTTCTCCTTCCGCCCCCGGCGGCGCAGGTTCGGTCGGTGAGCAGCCGTCCTGCACAGCCGGCGCTCGGGGTCGCCGGCTGGTCGTGGGTCGAGCACCTCCGCTCCGGAGGTTCGACGCCTTGGCAGGAGTGGCGGATGACCGAGCACGCGCCGGTCGAGCCACGCTGGGCGACGCCCCCCAGCGCCGCGCAGCTGGA
>JBBSVL010000284.1:0-4077 GCA_038233595.1 Propionibacteriales bacterium
GTCGGCCAGGATCATCTCGGTCTGGATCGTTGAGATGTCGCTGGCCGGATTCACCTCACCGTCGACATGGGTGACGTCCTCGTCACGGAAGACGCGGGTGACCTGGCAGATCGCGGACGACTCCCGGATGTGCGAGAGGAACTTGTTGCCCAGCCCCTCCCCCTGCGAGGCGCCGGCGACGATGCCGGCTATGTCGACGAACTCGACAGTCGCGGGGAGCTGCTTGGCCGATCCGAAGACCTTCGCGAGCGTCCCGAGCCGGGCGTCCGGCACACCGACGACGCCAACGTTCGGCTCGATCGTGGCGAAGGGATAGTTCGCCGCGAGGACGTCGTTCTTGGTCAACGCGTTGAAGAGGGTCGACTTGCCCGCGTTGGGGAGACCAACGATGCCGATGGTGAGTGCCACGGCGGGCAACTCTACGGACGTACGGCGGGCGGCACGAATCGTGCGTAGGTCTGAACGAGGGTGTCGGCCAGTTCCTCCGGGCAAGCGCACGGGCGGCGGACTGGACTCTCGGTGACGTCGAACGACCACCCGCACAGGCAGAAGCGCGTTCCGGAGGCCGTTTCAAGCCAGTTCGGCGGGTTCTGCCTGTCCGAGTGGTTGTCGGCCCGCCCACGCCGACCGCCGCCTGACCTCACTCACAGCTGCACCAACCCCGTCACGTCCAGCACCAACTCCCCCTCCTCGTCGGAGGCAGCCAGGTCGATGGTCGCGGTGATCCGCCAGTCGTGGTCCCCGGCCGGGTCACCGAGGATCTGCTGCACCTCCCAGGCCCGTTCGCCCTTCTCCACGAGCAGCATCTGCGGGCCGCGCGCGTCGGCGGCTGTGTCGACCGAGTGGTGCTCGGCGAAGTAGGCGTCCAACGCCTCGCTCCACTCCTCCTCCGACCACGAGGAGGACTCGGTCAGCTCCGCGGCGCGCCGCCTCGACGCCAGCTCGACCCGGCGGAACATCGCGTTGCGCACCAGCACACTGAAGGCACGGACGTTGCCGGTGATGCGCGGCGGCTGGGGGGTCTCGACGCGCTCGCTGGCGCTCGCTGCTCGACCACCGGAAGGTGACGTGAGTGCCTCCCACTCGTCGAGCAGGCTGGAGTCGGTCTGGCGGACGACGACGCCGAGCCACTCGGTGAGGTCGACGAGCTCATCGGTGCGCACACTGTCCGGAACGGTCTGGCGCAGCTCCCGGTAGGTGTCGCCGAGGTAGCGCAGCACCAGCCCCTCGGAGCGGGTCAGCCCGTAGAAGGCGACGTACTCCCCGAAGGTCATCGCCCGCTCGTACATGTCGCGTACGACGGACTTCGGCGAGAGGGCGTCCTCCGAGACCCACGGATGGCTGCGTCGGTAGACCTCGTAGGTGTGGCCGAGCAGCTCCTCGAGCGGTTTGGGCCAACTCACCTCGTCGAGCAGCTCCATCCGCTCGTCGTACTCGACACCGTCGGCCTTCATCTCCCCGATCGCCTCACCTCGCGCCTTGTGCTCCTGGGCGCCGAGCACCGGACGCGGGTCCTGCAGCGTCGCCTCCACGACCGAGACCACGTCGAGGGCGTACGTCGGCGCCTCGGGGTCGAGCACGTCGAAGACACCGAGGGCGAACGTCGACAGCGGCTGGTTCAGCGCGAAGCCAAGCTGCAGGTCCTCGACCAGCCGCATCGTGCGACCGTCCCGGCCGGGCGGGTCGATGACCTCGACGACCCCGGCGGCGAGCAGCGCGCGGTACTGCGCCACCGCCCGGCGGACCAGCCGGACCTGAGCGCGGCCGTCCTCGTGGTTGTCTCGGAGCAGCCGGCGCATCGCCTCGAACGGGTCGCCGTCGCGGGCGATGACGTTGAGCAGCATCGCGTGGCTGACCCGCATCCGGGATACCAGCGGCTCGGGATCTGCGGCCACCAGCCGATCGAAGATCTCCTCGGTCCAGGTCACCTGGCCCTCGGGAGCCTTCTTACGCTGCACCCGGCGCAGCTTCTTCGGGTCGTCGCCGGCCTTCAGCACCAGCCGGTGGTTCTCGACGACGTGGTCCGGCGCCTGGACCACCACGGTGCCGGCGGTGTCGAAGCCAGCCCGTCCGGCCCGCCCGGCGATCTGGTGGAACTCGCGGGCCTTGAGCAGCCGCTGCCGCCGCCCGTCGTACTTCGAGAGGCCGGTGAACACCACCGTGCGGATCGGCACGTTGATCCCCACACCGAGGGTGTCGGTGCCGCAGATGACCTTCAGCAGCCCGGCCTGCGCGAGCTGCTCGACCAACCGCCGGTACTTCGGCAGCATTCCCGCGTGGTGCACGCCGATGCCGTGTTTCACCAGACGGGACAGGGTTTTACCGAAGCCGGGGCTGAACCGGAAGCCAGCCAGCAGCTCGGCGATCTGGTCTTTCTCCTCGCGGGTGCACACGTTGATGCTGGTCAGTGACTGCGCCCGCTCCAGGGCGGAGGCCTGGGTGAAGTGCACGACGTAGACCGGTGCCTGGTTGGTGGTGAGCAGCTCCTCGAGCGTCTCGTGGATCGGGGTCAACGCCCACTCGTAGCTCAGTGGCACCGGCCGTACGGCGCTGCTCACGACCACCGTGGGCCGTCCGGTCCGACGGGTCAGGTCGTCCACGAACCTGGTCACGTCGCCGAGCGTGGCCGACATCAGCACGAACTGCGCCCGCGGCAGCTCCAGCAGCGGCACCTGCCAGGCCCAGCCGCGGTCCGGCTCGGCGTAGAAGTGGAACTCGTCCATCACCACCTGCCCGATGTCCGCCGTGGCGCCCTCGCGGAGCGCGATGTTCGCGAGCACCTCGGCCGTGCAGCAGATGATCGGGGCTCCGGCGTTGACCGCGGCGTCCCCGGTGAGCATCCCGACGTTCGCGGCCCCGAACACCTCGACCATCGCGAAGAACTTCTCCGAGACCAACGCCTTGATCGGGGCGGTGTAGAACGTACGACGGCCGTCGGCCAGCGCAGCAAGATGAGCACCGGTCGCGACCAGGCTCTTGCCGGTGCCCGTGGGCGTGGACAGGATCACGTTGGCACCGGTGAAGACCTCGAGCAGGGCCTCCTCCTGCGCCGGGTAGAGGGTCAGGCCAAGCCCGGTCGCCCAGGTCTCGAAGACGTCGAAGAGCGCGCCGGGGTCTGCGGAGTCGGGCAGCTGGTCCAGGAGGGCCATCAGCGGCGAGCGGCGTCCTCGACGCAGAGCACCGCCCATGGGTGCACCTCGAGCCGTTCCGGCGGGATCGGCTTGCCGCACACGTCGCAGGAGCCGTAGCTGCCCTCGTCGAGCTTGTCCAGCGCCCGTGCCACGTCCGCGCGGGTCACCTGCAGCTTGCCGTGCACCGCCACCTGGGAGAGTCGGTCGACTGCCATCTGGGTGCCGTCGCCGATCCGCTTGCCGAAGGAGATGGTGCTCTGCTCGGTGGGCGGAGCGGACATCCCGGTCAGCTGGGCGTCGATCTCGGCCAGCTTGGCGGTCAGGGTGCTTCTGAGGTCAGCCATCGGTCCAGCATGACTCACGCGGACCGCGGCTCGGTGACCCGCCTCATAGGCTGCGGGAACCAGAGCACACCTCCAGGAGGTGATTGCGTGACCAAGCTCGGCGGTTCGGCCCTCGACGTCTTTCCCCTGTCCCTCGGCGCCAACCCTTCGGGTGGACCATCGACGAGACCACCTCGCGCCGTCCTCGACGCGTTCCTCGAGGGTGGCGGCAACTTCGTCGACACCGCCGACTCGTACGGCGCGGGACCTCGGAGTCGATCCTCGGCAGCTGGTTCGCGAAGCGCGGGCGCCGTGAGGAGGTCGTGCTGGCTTCGAAGGTCAGCCGGCACCCCGACCGGAGGGGGCTGGCCGCCGACAACGTCGTGGTCGCGGTCGAGGAGTCCCTGCAACGGCTGCAGACCGACCACGTGGACCTGCTCTGGGCCCACTACGACGACCCGGACACCCTGATGGAGCAGACCCTCGGCGCGTTCGCCCGGCTGTTACGGGCCGGGAAGGTGCGCGAGCGGTTTCCACGCCCCCGTTGCTCTCCAGCCGCAGTACAGCCTGCTCAAGCGGCACGAGTACGAGGCCGAGCGCCAGGCCCTTGCCCTCGAGCACGA
>JBBSVL010000285.1:0-4060 GCA_038233595.1 Propionibacteriales bacterium
CGTCTATCTCGACGTTGAACTCGCTGCCCGGGAACCGTCCCGGTGCGCCCGAACTGTCGGACGCTGGCGCTGGGTTCGCTTTCAGCCTGCTTCACGGACAGAGAGTGCTCGTCGGATGCGCACGTTCGCGGCCTTCAGACGACCGATCTCGGTCTCGAGTTCGAGAACCTGCGCGATGCCAGCGAGGTTGAGTCCAGCGGTGAGGAGGTCACGGATGCGGATCAGCCGGTCCAGGTCGTCGTGGCTGTAGAGCCTGGTACCGCCCGGCGTCCGAGCGGGCTCCATCAACCCACGGCGTTCGTAGACTCGCAGGTCTGCACCTCCATCGAGGTCATCTCTGCTGCTACCGAGATCGCGAACACACCCACGTTGCTTCGTCATGAATACCGGCTCCCGGGCTGCATCGGCGTAATCCATGCGCGATATAGACCTGTATCGAACAGTACAGGTTCTAGGCGGAAGGACCTAGGACCCGATCAGGATCAGGAGGCATCATGTTGCTGCGCACCACCGACCCGTTCGCGACCTCGACCGTCTGACCCAACAGCTGCTGGGCCAGGGCGACGCAGTCGGCACGGTGATCGCCCAGCACGCCCCCGTCCGTGAGGGGTGGTCGTCACCTCGGACAGCACCAGGCCGCTGTCGACCACCGCGCTCGACCGGCTCAGCACCGTGCCCGTCGACGGCAAGATCCAAGATGTCAAGTTGCGATGAGCAAGGTAGAGGTCGGCCGCCCGCTCGACCGCGATGATGTCGACGTGACGCGTCTGGTCCTGGAGACCGTCGGCGATGCGCGGGTCGTGGGTCCTGATCACCGGTGGCTGCTCGACCTCGCCAACGAGCCGGTCACCGTCCCTGGCGATGAGCAGCGGCTGCACCAGGCCCTCACGACCCTGCTGAACAACGCCCGCGGCACACCCCACCCGGAACCGTGGTGAGGGTGGTAGTCCACCAGGATGGCTCACGCGTCCTGCTCACCGACGAGGACAACGGTCCCGGCATGCCTCCCGAGCTGGTGACCGTCGCCTTCGAGCGTTTCACCCGCGGCAACTCCTCTCGCACCCGCGAGTCCGGCGGCGCGGGACTCGGGTTGTCCCTGGTCCAGGCAATCTGTTCCGCGCACGGCAGCACCGTCTCGGTCACCTCCGAACCGGGCCGCACCCGATTCGAGGTCCAGCTGCCGACCACCGACGCCTTCCCACCGGTGAGCCACGTGTCTGGCAGGTAACGACGGAGACAGCCACGCCGGGTACCTCCCGGTCGCGCCTAGCTGCGCAGAGGGGACACCGGCCCGAACGGTCCGACGTCCACCCCATCGGTCACACCTGAAACACCGACCACAGTAGTCGTTTCCATGAGCCGGTACACGGCGAGGTTGTCAAGGCCGGCCTCCAGCGACTTCCACCTAAACAAGCGGGAATGCCCCGTTATGTCCAGAGAAGATGTCCAAACGTACGATGCCGCACCGGCGATTCGCGTGCCACTCTCGTCTCAATGACGTTGTCATGGACACCAGTCACGAGAGGGGGGTCCGTACCTTGAAGCGGAACACCGGAACGACCAACGTTTGCGAGCTCATCGAGCTCGACTTCGTCGATGACGAAGGAAACCGCGCGTCCCTCGATGCCGAGATGGTCTATGACCAGTGTGACCCGTTCGCGATGTCCATGGTGTTCCAGACATTGCCGCCCGTCACGTGGACCTTTTCGCGCGAGCTGTTGCTGACCGGGATGTACGAGCCCATCGGTGAGGGCGACGTACACGTGTGGCCGTGTCTGTCCGGCAACGGCCAGGCTGTGGTGATCTTCGAGTTCTCCTCGCCCGATGGCGAGGTGATCGTCCAGGCCGGGCTTCGCGACTGCGCCCGGTTCGCCCAGCAGATGCAGGACTCCGTCCCGCACGGAGATGAGCTGCACCACCTCGACATCGACGCGACGATCAACCAACTGTTCGGCGAAGTGCCCGACATCCAGGTCTGATACCAGCGTCGGAGCGGCGCTCAGGGGTCGCTGTCCTGCGGCTCACACGCGGCCCAGGTTGCCATCGCGCTCCGCGTGAGAGGCCCGGGGGTCTTCAGCTCCCGGTTGTCACACCGGGACACCGGCTGCACGTCTCGTGTCGTGCTGACCAGGAAGATCTCGTCGGCCCGCTGCAGGACGCCGAACGGCTCGTCCACCTCGACTGCGTGGAACCACTCCAGGAGCAGCTCGCGAGAGATGCCCGCCAGACACCCGGACGCGAGCGTGGGTGTGCGCACTTCGCCGTCGATAACGTAGAAGATGTTCGAGCCGGTGCCCTCGCAGAGGTTGCCGGCGGTGTTGCCGAAGATGGCCTCGCTCGCTCCGTGGCGTCCGGCTTCGGCCAGAGCCACCACGTTCTCGGCGTACGACGTCGTCTTCACACCGGCCAGGGCGCCCTTCTCGTTGCGCGGCCACGGCACCGTGACCACCGTCGCGGTCGCGTCGTGCGGTTTCAAGTCGGCCGCGGCGACCACCAGCGTCGGTGCGGCGGCCTCGCCTCGCCCGCTGCCCATCGGCGCCGGGCCGGCGGTCCAGGTGATCCGCAGCCGACCCAGCCGGACCGGGGGGCCCGCCAGCACCTCGGCGATCCCGCGGCGTACAGCCTCGAAGTCGGGATCTGGGAGCCCGAGAGCGCGCGCGCTGCGACCCAGCCGGACCAGGTGCCGGGTCAGCGCGAACGGGATCCCCTCCACCACCTTGACCGCCTCGAAGACACCGTCTCCGACCGTGAAGCCATGGTCCAGGGCCGCGAGCACCGGTTGGTCGGGACGCTCGAGGAGCTGGCCGTTGACCCATACCTGCATTGGTCGAGGTTAGTGGCCCGTACCCCGTCGCAATGCGCGCCGACACCCTGAATTGGTGCTTCCCCGAGCATCAGATATGGTTCTCAACGCAACGCCGGGGTGACCTGGATGTGTGTGCGGACGTAGCTCAGTTGGTAGAGCACAACCTTGCCAAGGTTGAGGTCGCGAGTTCGAGCCTCGTCGTCCGCTCGGAGAAGCCAAGCCTCCGCGGTGGGTTGGCCGAGAGGCGAGGCAACGGACTGCAAATCCGTCAACACGGGTTCAAATCCCGTACCCACCTCGATTGATCAGACCCCCACCGCCGTGGGAGTTTGTTCATCACGGGCGATTGGCGCAGTGGTAGCGCGCTTCCTTGACACGGAAGAGGTCACTGGTTCAAACCCAGTATCGCCCACCAGAATAGAAGCGGCCCCTGACCTGCGGAAACGTAGGGATCTGGGGCCGATTCCTTTTCATATGCAGCCGATATGCAGCCGAATGGCTCAAGGCGCACGTGACATGCGGTAGCCAAAGCCCGGAGCGCGCTGACGACGGCCCGAGCCACGACGTCCCCCGTCCCACGGCTCACAGTCCCCTTCACGGTGCCGGCCGTGAATGCCTTGGCGCGGCGCTCCGCGACCATCGAGTCCTCGCATCCCGCCACAGGATCCCAGACCAACTCATCTGCACCCGGGACCAGATCGAACAGATCCAACACACGCACAGGGCGCTTCCCCGACCCCCGTTCATCCAGGGTCAACAAGAAGTCCTCCGGCTTGGTCAACGTCACTACGCAGCACCCGGCGCGCCCAACAAGGCCGGGGTCAAGATGTCCAGCGTCTTCCCCGACCCCTGCGGGCCATAGACACCAGCCGTGCGGTCGTAGGGACCCAGAGCTCCACCCCACGAGGGATGCTCGACCGCCCAGACGCCAACCCACCTGTTTCGCGTCATACGACGTCATCGCCGAGCCCTCCCGACACGTTGCCCCAGACAGCCGCCGAACAGGTCGGGCCGAATGATCCGACGGCTACCGCGCAGGTTCCCGGAGCCGAGCACGGCCGCTACCTCACCACGGTCGGCCATACCACTGCGCCCCAGGCCCGACCGCTCGCCACCAAAGCGCAACCGCCCAGCCGAGCACTGCGGCAACGATCAGCTCAAGGACCGACACCGTCGCGTAGACGACGAACCCCGACGGCAGGTCTGCCGCCTGTGCCGCCGTGAGCCCCTCACCCCGTGGCCACTGAGCAGACC
>JBBSVL010000286.1:0-4054 GCA_038233595.1 Propionibacteriales bacterium
CTCGGTTGGGGGGAGTGCTAGTTTCGGTTCTGGCACTCTCTCTGCGAGTGTGCCAGTGCTGGAGCCGACGTACGACCCCCGCGACGGCGTACGCCGCGACCCAGCTGAAACGTTGCACACACCGAGATACGTCATCAGGAAGTGGAGGTCGACATCGTGTCGGTCAACATCAAGCCGCTCGAGGACCGGATCGTCGTCAAGTCGATCGAGGCCGAGCAGACCACGGCCTCTGGCCTGGTCATCCCGGACAACGCCAAGGAGAAGCCCCAGGAGGGCGAGGTCATTGCTACCGGTCCGGGTCGCATCGACGACAACGGAAACCGGGTCCCGCTCGACGTCAACGTCGGGGACAAGGTCATCTACTCCAAGTACGGCGGCACCGAGGTGAAGTACTCCGGCGAGGAGTACCTCATCCTCTCGGCGCGCGACGTGCTCGCCGTCATCGCCTGACACACCATTCGAGTCGTGTGCTCGGGTGGCGCTCCGGCGACCACCTGAGCACACGACCTTTGTCTTTCAACAGGAGAAGCAATGCCGAAGATTCTTGAGTTCGACGAGAACGCACGACGCGCGCTGGAGCGCGGCGTCGACGCGCTCGCGAACGCCGTCAAGGTGACGCTGGGCCCCAAGGGCCGTTACGTCGTCCTCGACAAGAAGTGGGGCGCGCCCACGATCACCAACGACGGTGTCACCGTCGCGCGCGAGATCGAGCTGGACGACCCGTTCGAGAACCTGGGCGCACAGCTGACCAAGGAGGTCGCCACCAAGACCAACGACGTCGCCGGTGACGGTACGACGACCGCGACGGTGCTGGCCCAGGCGATGGTGCACGAGGGCATCCGTGCAGTGGCCGCCGGCGTGAACCCGATGGGCCTCAAGCGCGGCATGGACCTCGCGTCCGACGCCGTCTCCCAGGCGCTGCTCCACGCCGCCCGCGACGTGGAGTCGAAGGAGGACATGGCCGCCGTGGCGACCGTCTCCAGCCGTGACGAGACCATCGGCAACCTGCTGGCCGAGGCCTTCGACAAGGTCGGCAAGGACGGCGTGATCACCGTCGAGGAGTCCAACACCATGGGCACCGAGCTGGAGTTCACGGAGGGTATGCAGTTCGACAAGGGCTACCTCTCGCCGTACTTCGTCTCCGACCAGGAGTCGATGGAGGCCGTCCTGGACGACCCCTACGTGCTGCTGCACCAGGGCAAGATCTCCGCGATCGCCGACCTGCTGCCGCTGCTGGAGAAGGTCATCTCCTCCGGCAAGCCGCTGTTCATCCTCGCCGAGGACGTCGAGGGCGAGGCCCTCTCGACCCTGGTCGTGAACAAGATCCGGGGCACCTTCAACGCGGTCGCCGTGAAGGCACCGGCCTTCGGTGACCGCCGCAAGGCGATGATGCAGGACATCGCGACCCTGACCGGCGCCCAGGTGATCGCACCGGAGCTGGGCCTCAAGCTGGACCAGGTCGGGCTCGACGTGCTCGGCACGGCCCGCCGCGTCGTGGTCACCAAGGAGAACACCACGATCGTCGAGGGTGGCGGCGAGAAGTCCGAGGTCGACGGCAGGGTCAACCAGATCAAGGCTGAGATCGAGAACTCCGACTCCGACTGGGACCGCGAGAAGCTCCAGGAGCGTCTCGCCAAGCTCGCCGGCGGGGTGTGCGTGGTCAAGGTCGGCGCCGCGACCGAGGTGGAGCTGAAGGAGAAGAAGCACCGCATCGAGGACGCCGTCTCCGCGACGCGCGCCGCGATCGAGGAGGGCATCGTCCCCGGCGGTGGCTCCGCGCTGATCCACGCGGCCGAGGTCCTCTCGGACGGCCTCGGTCTCACCGGTGACGAGGCGGTCGGCGTACGCGTGGTCCGCAAGGCCGTCGACGAGCCGCTGCGCTGGATCGCCGAGAACGGTGGCTACGAGGGCTACGTGGTGACCGCCAGGGTGCGCGAGCTCGGTGTCGGCAACGGCTTCAACGCTGCCACCGGCGAGTACGGCGACCTGGTCGCCCAGGGCGTGCTCGACCCGGTCAAGGTGACTCGGTCGGCGCTGACCAACGCCACCTCGATCGCCGCGATGCTGCTCACCACCGAGACCCTGATCGTGGAGAAGCCCGAGGTGCAGGACGACGCCCCCGCGGCCGGCCACGGCCACGGGCACGGGCACTGACCTCGGCACGGCCGCGGTTGCGGCGAGTTCCCACGGTCTGAACCGTAGTCGACGCTTCCCACGATGAATTCGTCGCGGGAAGCGTCGATTTGCCTTCAGACCGTGGGAAATCTTCGCCCCTCAGCTCGATCGGCTCAGGTCAACGGTACGAAGCGGTAGCTGCCGTGCTCGGTCACGCTCAGGTGGGCATCGTTCTTGACCACGAGCTGCATGACGGACCCGACCGGCAGCACCATCCGACCCGGGTCGGCGAGCTGCTCGACCAGTGCTGCCGGCATCGCGCGGGCGTTCGCCGAGACCAGGATCCGGTCGTACGGCGCCCCGTCCGGAGCGCCGAGCACCTCGGGGTCGGCAGCCGACAGGGTGGCCCAGCTGAACCCGGTGCCGGCCAGGTTGGCGGATCCCCAGGCGGCGAGGTCGGGCACGATCTCCAAGCCGAGCACAGATCCGGTCGGACCGCTCAGGTGTGCCAGCAACGCCGTGGTCCAGCCCGACCCGGCGCCGACGTCGAGGATCCGGTTGCCCGGCTGCACGTCGAGGAGCCGAAGCATGTCGACGACCGTGCGCGGCTGGGAGTTCGTCTGGTCGTGGCCGATCGCGATCGGCCCGTCGTACGACGCGCGGTGCCTGGCACGATGCGGCAGGAACGCCGAGCGGGGAACCGCCTCGAACGCGGCCGCAACCGGATCCATCCCTGGAGTCAAGCACGTTCCGCACGCTCGTTAGACTCCAGCATGACCTCTGGCGTCCCCGACAAGTTCCTGCCCCTGGGCCTGACCTACGACGACGTGCTGCTCCTCCCCGGTGAATCCGACCTGGCCCCCGACGAGATCGACACCACGACCCGGCTGACCCGTGAGATCTCGATCAGGGTGCCGTTGGTCAGCGCCGCGATGGACACCGTGACAGAGTCCCGGATGGCGATCGCGATG
The DNA here is from genome assembly GCA_038233595.1 of Propionibacteriales bacterium. GTDB lineage: Bacteria > Actinomycetota > Actinomycetes > Propionibacteriales > Nocardioidaceae > Marmoricola. The sequence goes on from JBBSVL010000286.1 coordinate 3,087, forward strand.
GCCCGCCAGGGCGGCCTCGGTGTGCTCCACCGCAACCTCTCGACGGCCGACCAGGCCTACCAGGTCGACCTCGTGAAGCGGACCCAGACCGGGATGATCTCCAACCCGGTGGTGATCGGCCCGGAGGCGACGCTGGAAGAGCTCGACGCCATCTGCGGGGAGTACCGCGTCTCCGGGCTGCCCGTCGTCGGCGTCGACAACCACCTGATCGGCATCATCACCAACCGCGACCTGAGGTTCACCCCGGTCGCCGAGTGGGCGTCGACCAAGGTCGACGAGGTGATGACCCCGATGCCGCTGATCACCGCGCCGGTCGGCATCTCCCGCGACGACGCGACCACCCTGCTCCGCAAGCACAAGCGGGAGCGGCTGCCGATCGTCGACGCCGAGGGCCGTCTCGCCGGGCTGATCACGGTCAAGGACTTCGTGAAGTCCGAGCAGTTCCCCAAGGCATCCAAGGATGGTGACGGCCGGCTGATGGTCGGTGCCGCGATCGGCTACTTCGGTGACGCGTGGGAGCGGGCGACCACGCTGGTCGAGGCCGGTGTGGACGTGCTGGTTGCCGACGTCGCCCAGGGACACGCGCGGATGCTGATGGACATGGTCAGGCGGCTCAAGTCGGATCCCGCCACCCGCGACGTCCAGGTGATCGGCGGCAACGTCGCCACTCGCGCCGCGGCGCAGGCCTTCGTCGACGCGGGAGCCGACGCGGTGAAGGTCGGTTTCGGCCCCGGCTCGATCTGTACGACACGGGTGGTGACTGGTGTCGGAGCCCCACAGGTCACCGCGGTCTACGAGGCCGCACTGGCCTGTGGCCCGGCCGGGGTGCCCATCATCGCCGACGGCGGCCTGCAGCACTCCGGCGACATCGCCAAGGCGATCGCTGCCGGAGCCAGCTCGGTGATGCTCGGCTCGCTGCTGGCCGGTTGCGAGGAGAGCCCCGGTGACCTGGTCTTCGTCAACGGCAA
>JBBSVL010000287.1:0-4047 GCA_038233595.1 Propionibacteriales bacterium
ATGAGAAGAAGGAGACCGCGGTCGCGTTCTGGAACCGCGCCCAGGCCTACTTCGAGGCCGCCGGGATCACCGTCGCCCGCGTCCTGACCGACAACGGGTCCTGCTACCGCTCGAAAGTCTTCGCCGAGACCCTCGCCGACGCCGCGATCACCCACAAGCAGACCCGGCCCTACCGACCACAGACCAACGGCAAGGTCGAGCGGTTCAACCGCACCCTGCTCGAGGAATGGGCCTACGCCCAGGCCTACCTGTCCGAGGTGGAGCGTGCCGCAGCCTTCCCCGACTTCCTCCACACCTACAATCACCACCGAGGCCACACCTCACTGGCCGGCAAGACCCCCTCCGACCGCGTGCCCAACCTGAGTGGACAGAACACCTAGTCCTCGGGCGCCTCGTCGGAGTGGATGTCTATCCGCCAGCCGGTCAGGCGTGCGGCGAGCCGGGCGTTCTGGCCCTCCTTGCCGATGGCCAGCGACAGCTGGAAGTCGGGTACGACCACCCGAGCGGCGCGCGCGGCCAGGTCCACGACCTGTACGTCGGACACCCGGGCCGGGCTCAGTGCGTTGCCGACGAACGTCGCGGGGTCCTCGGCGTAGTCGATGATGTCGATCTTCTCGCCGTGCAGCTCACTCATCACGTTGCGGACCCGCTGGCCCATCGGCCCGATGCAGGCACCTTTGGCGTTCACACCGGCGACGGTCGAGTAGACCGCGATCTTGGTGCGGTGCCCGGCCTCGCGGGCGATGGCAGCCACCTCGACGGTGCCGTCGGCGATCTCGGGGACCTCCAGCGCGAAGAGCTTGCGGACCAGGTTCGGGTGGGTGCGCGAGAGCATCACCTGCGGACCGCGCATCCCCTTGCGCACACTGACCACCAGTGCCTTGATCCGGGTGCCGTGGGAGTAGTCGTCGCCCGGGACCTGCTCCCCCGACGGCAGCAGCGCCTCCAGCTTGCCGAGGTCGACCATCACGTCGTTGGGGTCGCGACCCTGCTGGATCACCCCCGAGATCACGTCGCCCTCCTTGCCGAGGAACTCCCCGAACCGCAGCTCGTCCTCGGCGTCACGCAGCCGCTGCAGCATGATCTGCTTCGCCGTGGTCGCCGCGATCCGTCCGAACCCCTCGGGAGTGTCGTCGTACTCCCCCGGCACCGCGTTGCCCTCCTCGTCGGTGTCGGTCGCCAGCACCGTCACGTGGCCGCTCTTGCGATCGAGCGTGACGCGTGCGCGCTCCTGGGCGCCAGGGGACTTGTGGTAGGCCGTCAGCAACGCCTGTTCGATCGCCTCGACCAGGACGTCGAAGGAGATCTCCTTCTCACGCTCCAGCATCCGCAGAATGTTCATGTCGATATCCATGTGGTCACTCCTCCTTCCGCTTGAGCTCGATCTGCACCCTCGCCCGGGCCACGTCGCCCAGCGAGACGACGTGCTGCTCGTCGTCGACCAGGAGCGTGGCGGTGTCGTCGTCGTTGCCGACGATGCGGCCGGTCAGCTCGGAGTCGTCGCTCAGCTTCACCTTGACCAGCCGGTCGGTGTTGCGCCGCCAGTGACGGGGCATGGTGAGTGGTCGGTCGACGCCGGGCGAGCCCACCTCGAGCGTGTAGGGCTGGCTGCCCATCACATCGGTCTCGTCAAGGATCCGCGAGACCTCGCGGGTGCCGTCGGCGACGTCGTCCATGGTGACGCCGCCGTCCTTGTCCACCGCGACGCGCAGCAGCCGGCGTTTGCCGGCGGCGGTCACGTCCACGTCCTCCAGGTCCAGACCCAGAGCAGCAAGCAGTGGGGTCAGCTCGTCGGTCAGACGGGCGACCAGTCGGTCCCGGGAAGACGTCGTCACCGGTGAACCTCCTGCTGTGTTGTTGTGGTGAGCCCACCCTAGTGGGGCGGCGCAACGCTCAGACGAAGGCGCTCTCGCCGGTGATCGCCCGGCCGACGATCAGGGTGTTGATCTCCCGGGTCCCCTCGTAGGAGTAGATCGCCTCGGCGTCGGCGACGAACCGGCCGACGTGGTGCTCGAGCAGGATGCCGTTGCCGCCCAGCACCTCGCGGGCCCAGCCGACCGTCTCGCGCATCCGCACCGTGCTGTGCGCCTTGCAGAGCGACGCGTGCTCGTCCTTGAGCAGGCCGGCGTCCTGGAGCTGGGAGGCCCGGGCGTTCATCGCGGTCGCGGCGGTGACGTTGGCCAGCATCTTGACCAGCAGGTCCTGCACCAGCTGGAAGGACGCGATCGGCCGGCCGAACTGCTCGCGCGACTTGGTGTAGCGCAGCGCGTGCTCGAATGCACCGCGGGCGCACCCGACCGCCTGCCAGGCCACGCCCATCCGGGTCACCCGGAGCACATCGGCGGTGGCACGGAAGCTGTCGGCCCGCTGGAGCCGGTTGCTCTCGGGAACGCGTACGCCGGACAGCCCGATCTCGGCGTTCTGCACGACCCGTAGCGCGATCTTGTCCTCCTGCTTGACGAAGGTCATCCCCTCGGTGCCCTTCTCGACCACAAAGCCCTTGACCTGGCCGTCGTCCTCGTCGCGCGCCCAGATCACCACCAGGTCGGCGAACGCCGCGTTGCCGATCCACTTCTTCTGCCCGTCGAGCACCCACCCGTCGCCGTCCCGGACGGCCCGGGTGGCCAGTCCGGCGGAGATGGCCGACCCCACGTCGGGCTCGGTCAGCCCGAAGGCACCGATCAGCTCCATCCGGGCCATCGCCGGCAGCCACCGCTCCTTCTGCTCGTCCGAGCCACACAGGTCGATCGAGCCCATGGCCAGCCCGCCGTGGACCCCCATGAAGGTCCCGATCGAGGGGTCGACGCGGGCCAGCTCCATCGCGACCATGCCGTCGACCAGAGCACCGCGTGCCGGGCAACCGGGCCCGTCGAACGCCAGCCCGGCAATGCCCAGCGCGGCGATCCCCGGGACCAGGTCGTGCGGGAACGCCGCCCGGGTCCAGTAGTCGTTGATGACCGGCTCGACCTCACGGGTCATGAAGGCGCGCACGGAGCTGAGCAGCTCACGGTCCTGCTCCTCGAGCAGCAGCTCGAAGGCCAGGAAGTCCGAGAACGGGGAGTCGGTCAGGTCTGCGCCTTTGAGGTCATCACTCATCTCAGGAGTCCTCCTCCTCGAGGAAGGCCTCCACGATGGGGGCCAGCTGGTCACTCTCGGTCACCAGTGCGAGGTGGCCGCCGTGGTACAGGTGGAGCCGCGCCCGCGGGATCAGCCGGGCCTGCATCCGCGGATTGGCGGCCGGGATGATCGGGTCGTCATCTCCGCCGAGCACCAGGGTGGGCTGCCGGATCAGCGGCAGGAAAGGCAGGCTGGTCCAGCCGGCCATCGCGGCCAGCTGGTAGTAGTAGCCGCGCTTCGGTCCCGACCGGGTGGTCGCGTGCAGGAGGGCTGCACCGCGTTCGGGGTCGGTGCGCATGCTGCCGCCGTAGATGTCGGCCGCGATGCTCGCGGCGTAGGCCGGGTCGCGATGCCGGCGGGGCGTGCTCATCTTGAGCAGCACCGAGGGGTGGGCAGGCACCATCAGGGCGCCGGTGCCGGTCGCGACCAGGACCAGGCGGCGTACGCGACGGCGCGACTGTACGGCGAGCTGCTGGGCCAGCCCGCCACCCCAGGAGAGGCCCAGCACGTCGAAGCGGCGGTGTCCCAGTGAACCCATCATCGCCGTCACCCAGGAGGAGAGAGCGGCGATCGGGTAGGGCGTCGGCGGCAGTGCGCTGCCTCCGACACCAGGGACGTCGAAGCGAATCACCCCGCGCTCAGGATCGAGCGCGTCGACGAACGGCTGCAGGGCCTCCAGGCTGACCCCGATCCCGTTGCACAGCAGCAGTGGCGGCCCGTTCACGAACCGGCCCACGCCGCGGCGCTCGGAGACCCGGGCGGTGATCCCGCGGACACTGACGTTGCGGATCGAGTCGGGTCCCGATGCGCGGCTGCGCGGGTCAGCGGTCATGGACATAGGTGCCCGGTGCGTCGCAGACCGTCTCGAACGCCGCCGAACCCAACCGGCGCGGCTTGTTGCGCTCGGGGCCGGTGCGCTCGGCCAGCCAG
>JBBSVL010000288.1:0-4027 GCA_038233595.1 Propionibacteriales bacterium
GGACAGGAGCTGGATCGGCTGGAGCGCGCCGTGACCACCGCCGTGGCCATGACCGTGGTCGTCGCCGTGACCGGGGCCGTGGTGGCCGTGATTATGGCCTGCTGGTGGTCGTGGCCCGCCGTCGAGGCCGGAACGAACGTACGGACATGGCTGCTCTCTCTCGCCGAGCCACGAGTGTCAGGGCGATTGCCGAGCAACGTAGTACGTCGGGGCGCTGTCCGAAAGCCCCAACGGACCAATTTCGCGCGACCGCTCAGCGGTCGCGGTCGGGAAGCTCCAGCGCCCGCCACACGGCCAGCCACACCGCCTTCGGTGGCTCACCCGCGGCCAGCGCCTCGGCGACGGTGCGGCCACCGAGGTCGGCGAGGACCTGCTGCTCGGCCCAGGAGCGGTAGTACGCCGGGCCGAGTGCCGCCTGCATCCGGGTCCAGAGCTCGCTGTGCGTCACACCACGGCGTCCGGCCGAGGGCCACGGGGCCCCATCGGGTCGCTGCTCATCGCTCCAGTGTGCCCAACCACCGGAGCAGGTGCCGTCGGGAGGGGGTCAACCGGCCCGGAGGGCGACCGGCATCCGCTTGATCCCGTTGACGAACGAGGACCGGAGCCGGTCGGGCTCGCCGACCACCGTGAGCTCGGGCATCAGCTCGAACAGGCCGCGCATCACCACGGTGATCTCCCGACGGGCCAGGTGGGCGCCGAGGCAGAAGTGCGGCCCGCGGGCCCCGAACCCGACGTGCGGGTTGGGGTCGCGTCGTACGTCGAAGCGGTAGGGCTGGTCGAAGACGTCCGCGTCCCGGTTCGCCGAGTTGTAGAACAGCACGAACTTGTCCCCCGCGGGAAAGTCACGTCCGGCGACGGTGACGTCCCGGGTCGCGGTGCGCCGCATCCAGGTCACGGGGCTCGCCCAGCGGACGATCTCCTCGACCCCGTCCTGTTCAGGCCGGGGTCGCCTCGCCACAGCGCCTTCTGCTCGGGGTGCTGATCCAGGGCGAGGACGCCGTGGCCGATCGCGCTGCGCGTGGTCTCGTTGCCGGCGACGCAGAGCAGGATGAAGAACGAGGCGATCTCCTGGTGGGTCAGGCTCTCGCCGTCGATCCGGGTGGTGAGCAGCGCCGAGGTCAGGTCCTCGGTGGGCCTCTTGCGCCGCGCCTCGCTGAGCTCGGTCATCAGCTCGGCGAGGTCGACTCCTGCCTGGAGGTAGAGCGCGACGGCCTCCTCCGGGTCGGCGACGAACTCCGGGTCCCCTCCGGACAGGATCACGTTGGACTTCTCGATGACCAGCTGGTGGTGCTCGGGCGGGATGCCCATCAGGTCGCAGATGACCCGCAGCGGAAGGGGGCGCGGCCACCTCGGAGACCAGGTCGAAGGTCCCGTCGCCGTCCTCGGCCCGACCCCGGACGTCGCCCAGGATCTCCACCGTCAGCTCCTCGACCCGACCGACGAGGCGCTCCAGCATCCGTGGCGAGAAGGCCCGCGAGACGATCCGGCGGATCTTGTTGTGGCGTGGGTCGTCCATGCTGATCATGGAGCCGTAGAACTCACCGAGCTCCACCGGCAGGTCCACGATCGACACGGCGCCCTTGCCGGAGCAGAACAGCTGCGGCTGGGTGCTGATCTCCTCCGCGTCCGCGTGCCGCGTCACCGCCCAGTAGCCCGGGCCCACCGGCACCATCGGGATCTCCGGCTCGGCGAAGAACCGGATCGGGTCGCGTTCGCGCAACGCCGCGAACACGGCCTCCCGCTCGGGCATCGGCTTGCCCCAGAACTCCTCGTCGGACAGGTCGACCGAGTCGAGGTCGACCTCCTCGGGGTCGCGGAACGTCGTGGTCATGCTCGGTCCTCTCGGTTGGTGTCCCGGGTGATGTCCTGAGTGATGTCCGGGGTCGTGTCGAGGCCGGCGACCAGCTGCTCACGCGCCCCGGGCCACTGCCGGCGTACGGTGCGGTCGCTGCCCAGCCCCCGCAGCAGCCATAGTCCGCGGATCGCAGCGAGCGAGGTCGTCATCAGGGACCGGAAGTCGGGGCGGGCCACCAGGTCCGGGGCCACCTCGGCGGCAGCGGACTGAAGACTCTGCGCCACTGCCTGGTCGAAGCGCTGCAACCGCACGCGAAGCTCGGCGTCGGTGCGGGCCGCGACCAGCAGCTCGGTCAGCGCGTGTGCTGCGGGGCCGGACATCAGGTCCCAGAGCCGGTCGAGCAGCGCCCGGTACTGCGCCCGTTGGTCGCTGCCGGCGGCGCGCGGCGGCGTGCTCACCAGACTGGCGACCAGGCGGCACGTCAGGTGGTCGAGCGCCTCGACGACGAGCTCGGCCCTGGTGGCGAAGTAGTGCGCCTGTGCGCCGCGGGTGACCCCCGCGCGGGCGGCCACGTCGGCCGTCGTGAGCCGGGGGTACCCGGTCTCCACGAGAGCCTCGAGTGTCGCGTCGAGCAGGGCCGCCCGGGTGGTGGCCCGACGCTCTCCCTGGCTTCGCCGGCGCATCGGCACGGCCTGGCCCACCTCGGCGTACACCTTCGTCATGGCGGCCAACTTACCTGCTTGGCTGCCGATAAGTGCGACCGGGGTCGGTGGCACACTTTTGTGCGAAGCACCCGCAGCCCCGTCCACCAGTGAGACAGGTTGGTCCCATGACCACTACGCACCGCGCGACCGAGCACAACCTGGCCAGGCTCGCCGAGCTGCACCTCGAGCGGGTCGGCGACACCCCCACCCTGCTGTTCGAGGGCACCTGGCACTCCACGACCGAGCTCGCAGACCGGGCCAGCCGGGTGGCGCACGGGCTCGCGGACCAGGGCGTCCGGCCCGGGGACCGGGTGGCGGTGGTGATGACCAACACCGTCGAGGTGGGCATCAGCTACCACGCGATCTGGCGGGCCGGAGCGGTGGTCACCCCGGTGCTGTTCCTGATCACGCCCGACGAGCTGCACCGCATCCTGGAGGACTCCGGTGCGGTGGCTGTGGTGGTCACCTCCGAGCTGGTTCCGCTGGTCCAGGCCGCTGTCGCGGGACTGCCGGTGAACATCTTCGTGGTGGGCGAGCTTCCGGCGGACGCCGGGGAGCGGGTGCAGTCCTTCGACGTGCTGGAGCGCAGCGAGCCCGGGTCGGTCGTCGGCCGCGGCGGGAGCGACCTGGCCGCCCTGCTCTACACCGGTGGCACCACCGGCCGGTCCAAGGGCGTGATGCTCACCCACGAAGGGTTGTGGGTCACGGGTCGGGGACTGCAGGAGAACTCCTCCGCGATGTCCTCGGCCCGCGCCCTGATGCCACTTCCGCTGTCGCATGCCTACGGGCTGATCGTGACGATCGCCGGGATGCACGCCCCAGAGCCCCGGGTCGCGGTCCTGCAGCGGTGGTTCGACGCGGCGGGCTGGGTCTCGCTGGTGGAGGAGCACCGGCTGGAGTCGAGCTCGGTGGTGCCCTCGATGCTGCAGATGCTGCTCGCCCAGCCGCTGGAGGAGCACGACCTCTCCTCGATGCGGTTCTTCGGGTCCGGAGGTGCGCCCCTTCCGGCTGCGCTGCGCGAGGAGGTCGAGCGCCGGTTCGAGAACGTGGAGATCTTCGAGGGCTACGGCTGCACCGAGTCCAGCGCGGTGATCTCGGCGTCCCGTCCCGGTGCGAGCCGACCCGGCAGTGTCGGCCTGCCATTGCCGCACGTAGAGGTGCAGATCCTCGACGAACGAGGCGGCGCGCTCCCGGCCGGCCAGGACGGCGAGATCTGCGTGTCCGGCAACGGCGTGATGCAGGGCTACTGGAACGACCCGGAGGCGACCGCCGGCACCGTCGTCGACGGCTGGCTGCACACCGGCGACATCGGTCACCAGGACGACGACGGGTTCCTCTACGTTGTGGACCGCAAGAAGGACCTGATCATCCGGGGCGGGTTCAACGTCTTCCCCCGCGACGTGGAGGACGCCCTGCTCGAGCACCCGGAGATCACCGGTGCTGCCGTGGTCGGGCGACCCGACGAGCGGGTCGGTGAGGAGGTCGTGGCGGTGGTGGCGCTGGCGCCGGGTTCGACACTGAGCGAGCA